>JAXJQT010000200.1:0-1958 GCA_036311025.1 Spirochaetota bacterium | reverse complement strand
CGTTTGTTCTGCATCCGAAGTTCGTCCGAAAGAATCAAAATCAATGTGAAACCAATCATAGATTTCCTTGTGAATTTTATGATACTTGTCACAAATTTCACGCGGTGAAAGCCCTTCTTGTTTTGCTTTTGTCACCGTAGTCGTACCATATTCGTCCGTTCCGCAGACAAACATAGTTTCATAACCGGCAATTCTGCAATATTTAGCAAAAACATCTGCGGACAATACACACCCGATAATGTTTCCCAAATGCGGAACATTATTAACATAAGGCAATGCAGATGTTATTAAAATCTTCTTTTTTTCTGACATATTTTTTCCTCCCATGGCATTCTTTCCATTTGATAAATACTTCCTGTTTAATACCACTTTTTTGCTAATAAAAAAAAGTAATTTTTCAATATTAGATAAAAAAACTGTTAATGGTAAAACTTCACAGCCTAAAGTAAATAATCACAATCTTATTTCCGATATACAACGTTATGAAAAAGAACGCTTATTTTTATATTTTTATATTTTTACTTATTCCAATTTTTACATTTGCTAAATTACAATTTGAATGTCTTGCTCTGGATGAGAATGAAAACTTTTTGTTTCGTTCTTCCGAAGACTCCGTTTCTACCGATTCGGCAACTGAAAGTACACTCTTTTACGGGAAATTTTACAACAATGTCCCGCAAGTTCAAACCGTAAGTTTTCGTCCGGAACATCTTGTCTACAATAAAAACAGTGAATGCGTATTTATCCAAAACCGATTCGGTATATTTGTATACATACAAAATGAAAATGCAATAAAACCGTTACCGAATATTCCGTCATTTTTGTCCGGTGAAGAATACAGTGTATATGATTTATGCAAAATAACCATATCTCCCAACGGAAGATATTTATTATACAAAAAAGCAGTTTCTCCTACTCGTGCCGATATTTTTCTATACGACTTGGCAAGCTCCCAACCGACACCTGTAGTAAATGCGGCAGACCGTTGTGCAGGTGAAGCGGTAGCGAAATGGTCTGCCGATTCAAATTATTTTATCTACCAAAAAGACAATAAGATTTATTATTTCTCAATAGATAATTATAACCGTAAACAACAACTTGAAGAATCTTGGCGTTTCATTGCCGATACAAAGCTTAAAAACGGAGAATGGACATCGGACAACCGCTTTATATGGGCAGAAAAAGAAACTGTTTGGGAATGTGATACAACTTCGTTTGCCGCAAAATCAATTTATTCAAATTACTTGCAACAAGGCAAAGCTTTTGCACAATTGCCGTATCCGTTTATACAACAATCACATAAATTCTATTATTTCCCGCAGTCTTCACAAATGTTTTTAGTAAGAAATAACGGAGCTGCAATGTTGTTTAATCCAAATTCACCGCTGGAAAGTAACGCTTACTTGCAATTAGGTACAAATATGCGTGTACAAAAAGTCGATGTAAATCAAGACGGTAACGGTGCAATTTTGATTAAAATATTGGAAAACGGAACATTTCACAACAAGTTGTTCTTTATAAAAGACAAAACATTTACACAGTTTCATACTGATGAACAAATCAATGATTTTACATTAGATAATGAAACTTTGTTAATCGCAACCTCTGACAATGCAATCGCTTTGAATATGAGTACCGGAGAAACTATCTGGCAGACAGAACTAAAAGAAAGTAGAAAAATACTGCCGATTACGACCGGACATTTATTGTTTACAAAAAATATTGCTTGGCTCAGAACTTTTGCCGGTGAATTACAACCTTTATTTTTATGTTCAGCTCCCGCTTGTGCATTTGACAAGGACTCAAAACCGATTGTTGCAATATCAAAGGGAAATACTTTCTGTATCAACACCACTACCGGCATGATAGAGCGACTGCATGAATATCCGCAAGACGTCATAACTGCGACACAAAATTCTAAAGGACGTTTGCTTACCAGAGAAATTAAAAAAAGTTTT
>JAXJQT010000199.1:0-5286 GCA_036311025.1 Spirochaetota bacterium | reverse complement strand
TATGGGGTACTTGAAAGGTAAAAGTAGCCTAATGATATTTGATAGGCACGCAAATTTAAAATATAAATTTGGGAATCGCCATTTTTGGGCGGAAGGGTATTATGTAAGTACAGTAGGTTTGAATGAAGCAACAATAAGGAAATACATACAAGACCAAGAAGCTCATGATATATCGATTGATAAATTAACAAAGAAAGAATACGAAGACCCTTTTAAGGGTAGTAAGTAGTACAAACGCCCCTTCAGGGGCAGCGACGAGTCAAATTGCAATAGGCTTGAACGTAAGTGAAAGCGAGGGACTTAAGTCTTGCATGGGAACCTAGCCTTATAGGCTAAGTGCAAACCACCCGTTTGACGGGTGGTTATGATTGATAAATGAGGCTATTATGTAAAAGTAAAATTGTAAAACTTTAAAAAAAATATATAAAACTCTATTATAACGGTGTTTTATTACTTATAGAATATTGCATTATAAATTATGTTTTTTTAAAGAAAGGATATTAAAAGTAATGAATATTATAGTAGGAAGTTTAAAATTACAAATCATTGAAGATTTTATGAAAGCTTTTGGAGATAGAGGAGATAAAGTTTTTTCGGTGCAAAATGCAAGTATGTGTTTTGATGTATTAGAAAAAGAAAATGTAGAGATTTGCTTTTTAGAATCTCTTGCGGGTGAAAGGAAACTCAAGGATTTATTGCCGGCGATAAACAGAACGTCACCTAAAACAAAAGTGATTTTATTAAATGATAGTTTAATGAATATATGTAAAGAAATAGGGAACAATATAAAACAGTCATTATCAAGACAAGATGAAATGATGATAGGGAAATCTGCCGTAATGGTTAATACATTTAAAATGATAAAATCTTCCGCGTTGTCATCGTCACGTGTTTTATTATTGGGAGAGAACGGAACCGGCAAGGAAATGGCCGCCAAAATGTTATATCAAGAATCAATGAGAGCCAAAAGTCCTTTTGTTTGTGTGAATTGTGCAGCGATTCCGGAAACTCTGATGGAGTCAGAATTTTTCGGATATGTAAAAGGAGCTTTTACCGGAGCTACGTGCGACAGAAAAGGAAAGTTGGAACAAGCTGACGGAGGAGTATTGTTTCTTGATGAAATAGCAGAAATGCCCCTGTCAATTCAATCAAAATTATTACGAGCATTGCAGGAAATGAAAATATGCCGAATCGGAAGTAACAAAGAACGTGAGATTGATGTACGTATTATAGCAGCAACAAATAAGGATTTACATCAAGAAGTTATAAAAGGAAGATTCAGAGAAGATTTATATTATCGTTTAAATGTAATTTCAATACGATTGCCAGCATTACGAGAACGAACAGATGATATTCCGTTTTTAATTGACTATTTTGCAAAAAAGTTGTCTGTAGAGAATAATCTCGAAATGAAAAAGTTTGATAAAGATGCGATAGTTTATTTGAAAAAATATTCGTGGCCGGGAAATGTTAGGCAATTAAAAAATTTTGTAGAACGTTTGATGGTTTTAGAAAATAAAACAGTTATTTATGCAAGTGATGTACGCAAATATATAGATGAAGATGACTATTCTCAAATGTCAGATGATTTTTGGAAAAAGTTTGGAGATTTCTCATTAAGAGAAGCCAGAGATTTATTTGAATATATTTTTATAGAAAAAAAATTAAAAGAAAATCATTATAATCTGACAAAGACTGCTAATGTTTTGGGAATATTTCCGAGTAATCTCAAGGTTAAATTGAGTAGATTAAAATTTGATGCTTAAAAGAGGACGACAATGGACTACCAGTCATTTAAACATTTGTTATTAAAAGGAACATTAAAAAATGCATATATATTTTCCGGTGTAGAAATCGGAGATAAAAAAGAAGCATTGTCGATATTAAAGCAACGTTTGTTTGGCAAAGACAGTCCGACTGTTTATACTTTTTATTGTGATTCAGAGTTTGTTCCTGCAGATTTTTTAAATGCAGTGCAAACAGCCGGACTTTTTTCATCAACAAAACTTATTTTACTCAAAGGTATAGAACAGGCAAAAGATGTTGTTGTAAAAACATTAACATCACTTTTATTACCGCAATCAATCGAAGCAAGTCATTACGAAGAAGTTTTTTCACCTTTTGCGAAAGAAAATACTCAATTGAAAACATATTATGAAAAAAAGGATAATCGCTATTTTTTAAAGAAGATTAAGGAAGCTGATAAAAAAAAGATTGTAGATATTTTTGCACGTTGCAATTTTTCGGTTTTAGACAAAGACACTTTTTTGATTGTGTCAGATGAAACAAGTGAAAAAATTCCGGAAGCTGTGACAAGATTGTTTCCTGATGCTCAGACGATTCAGTTTTTTGAAATGTTTGAAAATAAAAAAGCAGATTGGATTCGAATGGAGTTTGGTAAATACAACCTTTCTATTGATAATAATTCGATTACTTTATTACTTGATATGGTTGAGAATAACAAAAGTGCGTTGGAACAAGAAATTAATAATATAGCGACGACTTTATTACAAAATAATGTCGGCGGAAAAAATGTAACTCATGATTTAATAGAAGAATATTTATATCATTCAAAAGAAGAGTCGCCTTTTTCATTATTTGCAGCATTAATTGCAAAAAAACGTGATAAAGCGTTAGAAATATTGGATAAATTATTTGTTTCTGACCCGGACGGGATTTTGCCCGGATTGTTGTGGTCACAACGTCGAGCCGTAAGGATTATAGATTTGTATGAAAACATGAAACAACCGAAAGATATTATTTTTCGGGAATTATTTATTAACGGAAAAAAAGTCCAACAGGAACTATCTATGTTGTTTGGGCATTTTTCTTTTCGTCACGCAGTTCATGCATTGAATAGACTTTCACAATTAGAATATTATTTGCGAATATTGCCGGTAAACTTAAAACAGGTTCAATTGCAGCTTTTTATTCTTGATTATATTGACGGAAGAATTGACAGAGATTTTCTGCAAGGCGATCTCCAATTTGTGGTAAGCTAGCCAGTTCTTCTTTTGATATATTTTTTATTTTTTCAACAGAACCATATTTTTCCAGTAAAAACTTAGCTTTTTTCGGTCCTATACCCGGAATATTTTCAAGTTGTGTTTTTAAGCTGTCATTTTTATATCGAACAGCCAGACGTGTATTGCTGAATCTATGTGCTTCATCTCGAATATGTTGAATAATTTTCAACGCATACGAACTTCTCGGTAAAACAATAGGTTCTTTTTGATTTCTGATAAAAATGTGTTCTTCCTTTTCGGCAATGGCAGCCATGGGGACATCGATTCCAAGTAAATCAATGATTTCAGCTGCTGCGTTTAATTGTCCTTTGCCACCGTCAAGAAGTATCAGGTCGGGAAAATCTTTTTTTTCTATTTGCAATTTTTGATAGCGTCTGGCCATTATTTCTTTCATCATAGCGTAATCGTCCGGATGCCCCTCCCCTTCTACGTTAAACTGTCTGTACAGAGAACGCTCAGGTTGTCCGTCTACGAAAACAGACATTGCCGCAGTATTGAACTTTCCGTTTAATGTCGCAATATCGAAACATTCGATTTTACGTGGGATTTTATCCAGACATAAGATTTTTTTTAGTTCACGTAAGTGATGTATTTTATCAAGTTTCAATTTCTTTTCTTCATAGAATATTTCGGCATTGTCAATTGCGAGTTTTGTCAATCGTCTGTCTTTTTGAATTGTAGGTTTTTCTATTTTTATTTTGCAACCACGTTTTTTTTCTATAGCACTGTAGAAAAGCTCTTCATCTAAGAACGTATCTCTGAAATATATTTTAGAAGGTAAGAAGATTTCATTCAGATAATACAGATTAAAAAAATCAGCAATAAACTCAGTATCGGGAAATAACCGAGTAAATAAGAAAGTTTTTTTATCATTAACAATTCCGTTTCGTACACAGATAACGGAAACAGCAGCAGTTTCTCCGTCTTGATATATTCCTACATAATCATTATTTTCTGCACTGTTATTTTCTTGCATGAATTGGTCAGGTTTTATTTCCTGTACTTGTTTTATTTGGTCACGTATTTGTGCTGCTTTTTCGAACTTCAAGGCATTTGAATATTTTGTCATTTCTCGAGTTAAAGTTTTGATTAGAGGTTCTGTATTGCCGGCAAGAAAATCTTTCGCAGCTCTGATTCGTCGTAAATATTGTTTTCTGCTTATTATAGATGCACAAGGGGCACAACATAATTGCATATGATAATTTAAACATGGTGTACGATTAAACGGTTCTTTTAAAGCATGGCGACATTTTCTTAATTTTAAGACATTGTTTAATATTAAAATAATATTATCAGCTTGTTCGCTGCTGACGTATGGCCCGAAGAAAGTACCGCTTTTCGAGACTTTTTCTCTGCATTTGTAGATTTTTGGGATTGCTTCAGATGTAACCTTTATAAAAGGATATGATTTTGAATCCTTCAATAAGATATTATAACGAGGCATATATTTTTTTATCATGTTATTTTCTAAAATCAATGCTTCGGTTTCATTTTCGGTAACAAAAAACTCTATCTTTGCAATTTTTTTGACTAAAGCAGAAGTTTTTGGGTCTTTTTTTCCGGTAAAATATGAGTTTACACGATTGAATAAGTTTTTAGCTTTTCCTACATATATGACAATGTCTTCATTGTTTCGGTACATATATATACCCGGATTCTTAGGAATTTGTCTTAAAATATCTGCAAATCTTTTCATTTTCTCATTTCCGAATTGTTGCTCACTTGACAAGGATTAAAAAAATTGATAAGTAAAACGACATCATTTTAAAGATGTCATTGAACAACAAATAACAATATATTTTATTTTTTATCAAGGAGAAAAAATGCCGGTTCACAAATCTGTATTAAAAAGAGAAAGAGAAAATGAAGCTAGAAGATTAGCTAATAGAATTAATAAATCAATAGTTCACACAGCTAAGATTCGTTTAGACGAAGCTATTGCAGCAAAAGATAAAGAAGTTGCTTATAAGAAATTAAGTGCATTCATGAGCGTTGTAGATAAAAATGCAAAACGTGGAATCTTTCACAAAAATAAAGCAAATCGTTTAAAAGCTAGAGCTACAAAGAAAGTAAAAGTTGCATTTAATGAACTTGCACCAGTAGCAGAATAAGTAAATTATCAATAATTCAATTTTATTGCATTAAATAATAAAAAGTTTTTTATTTTACTTTCATATTTTGGGTAAAATAAAAAACTTTTGTACAGAACAAAAACTCTTATTATATTTTGTTCCTAAATATTATATTTGCAGGTTTATAT
>JAXJQT010000198.1:0-5273 GCA_036311025.1 Spirochaetota bacterium | reverse complement strand
TTTTGGTCGTTTTGGTTTGTATTTTCCTGCGATGTATTTTCGCTGTCTGCGGTTGTATTGCCGTCGTCGGTTGTTGTGGTACAGCCGGCTAATGCGAACATTGAGATTATCAATGTCATGATTAAAAATCTTTTCATAGTTATGCTCCTTTTTTTGCGTTGATAAAAAGATTTAGCATAAACACCGCAAATTAGCAATATGCTTGTAATGCCGGTAAAAATGGGGAAATAGACACAAAAAAACCGGGTAAAAAACCCGGTTTCATTTATGCAAATAAATTATTTTTTCAATTTGCTTTGTAATTCGTTGAATACGCCTTCAGGAGTTCCTGTAGCATCAACAGAAATTACTTTACCCAATTTTGTATAGTAGTCCAACAACGGCTCTGTCTGGCTGTGATAAACTTTCAATCTGTTTTCGATAGCTTCAGTTGCATCATCTGCACGAATGATAAGTTCAGCTCCGCAAAGGTCACAAACACCGTCAACTTTAGGTTTGTTTGTTTCTACATGGAAAATAGCCTGACAAGTAGGGCAAGTTCTTCTTCCGCCTAAACGACGAACAACTTCAGCGTCTTCGATATCAAAATAGATTGCAGCGTCTGCTTCTTCGATTTTACTCCAAGCTTCAGCCTGAACCATAGTTCTAGGGAAACCGTCAAGAATATAACCGTTTTTGCAGTCGTCTTCTTTTACACGATTTTCAACCAAAGAAATTGTCAATTCATCCGGTACAAGTTCACCTGCATCAAGAATTGCTTTTACTTTTTTTCCCAATTCAGTTTGATTTTTAATATTTGCACGGAAAATATCTCCGGTACTGATGTGAGGAATTCCTGCACTTTCTTTCAATTGTTTAGCGATAGTTCCCTTTCCTGCACCGGGAGCTCCAAAAAAAATTAACTTCATAATGTCTCACCTTTTAATTATAAAAATATGGCGGGATAATAGGCAAAATCTATCATGATGTCAAGAAACAAGCTTATAAACGGAAAAACAAAGCAGCAACACGCAGCCCGCCGTTCTTGAAAACCCATTTTTTTTCATAATAAATATTCATTGCCTTTTCAGCTTCTTCATCCGGCACTATCACCAAAGCATCACAACCTTTGTAACGGAGCTTCAAATGTTTACCGATTTTTTCAAAAAACGCCTCTTTGTCTATTTTTAAACGTTTTCCGTAAGGGGGATTAAACAATAGCAACATTTTTTTACCGGTAGGAATCTGCTTTTTGTCGGTCTTAAAAAAATCTGCAGCCGTCAAGTGAACACACAAATTTTCTGTCGTATCGGAAAAACTTGTCGTTTTAATTGCAAGCTTTGAAATATTTTCAGATGTCAGCCGAATATTTTCCTTATTAATATCGCTTCCGTAGATTTGCAAATTATCACAGAAAATCGAAGACTCTTTTGCCGGAATATTGCGTGCTGCAAAATTGAAAGCAGCTTCAGAATACACCGGCCACTTTTGAAAAGCAAACGACCGCAAAGAAGCCAGTTTTTCCTGCAGGCTGCCGTTGTACACAGCCGACTCCGACAAAAATGTTCCGCAACCGCACATCGGGTCATAAACCGTATCATAGCGATTTTCCGGGAAATCTCGTGCCAGCAAGCTAATCAACATAGACGCAAGATTTTCACGCAAAGGAGCGTCTGCCGTGTAAAGTTTGTAACCGCGTTGCCACAACGGATTACCGCAACAATCCAAACTCACCGTACATTTGTCATTTACAATACGAATATAAACCGTTTGTCCGTGTGAAGTCGGATTTTCTCCTGCAGTTTCAATGAATGCTTTCTCGGCACGTTCGGCGACGGCGTCACTGTGATAAAGCCGTGATTTTGTGACGGATACGTTGAATTCCGGAATACAATTCGACGGGAGATAAAGTTCCCACGGAATATTTTTCAGATGACGTACCAACATTGAAAAGTTCGATGCTTTGAAACTTGCAAGACGCATTAATATTCGCACTGCACTTTTGCATGACAACGCCGCTTGAATCATTTGCGAGACTTTCGCCGTAAACAGAACTCCGCCGGGTTCTACACTGTCAATTTGTGTGATACCGACATCTTGCAATTCTGCAACGCCTATATTTTCAAAACCTATCGGGAAAACTGCGAAAAATTGGTGAGTTTTACCTTTTACTTGTATTTTTATTCTTCTTTCTAATGACATGCCGGCAATATAATTTAATTCCAAAAATCTGCAACTGCATTTTGTAAAAAAGATAGCTTGATGTTTCAATTATGAATTAATATACTGCACTTCAATTGTTAAGTTTTAGCAATTTTATTTCCAGCAATAAGGATTTTTCATGTCAAAAAAAATTATAGACCACCAAAATGTTTTTGATTACAGCAAAAAAAATAAACGTACCGACGACAAGAACTCAAAGTCAACATTTGTAAATGCGAAGAACGCTTACAATACAGATAAAAAAAACAGCAATGATGAAAAAAACTTTGAGAATGTCTTAGGCGAAAACATTCCTTATAAAAACAAAAAAGAAGAATTACTTTATTGCGGCGTGCATACATGTCAGGCTGTATTTGCTCAGCGTAAAGATGACATTATAAAAGTTTATTTGCTCAAAGAGTTAATAAAAGAATTCAGTAACTTGTTAAAGTTTTGCAGTACAAAAAAAATAGCATATCGCATTGTCGAAAATAAAGATTTAGAAAAACTCACAGATTCCACTCATCATGAAGGAATCGCTGTTTTGACCAAAACCGTCAGACCGAAAAGCTTTACGCAATTGCCTGTGAACGCTCCGATTTTATGGCTTGACGGTGTAGTGAATCCGCATAATATCGGTACCGTAATGAGAATAATGGCACATTTCGGATGGCAAAGTTTACTTGTCAGCGGTACAAAAATTTCAATATCCGCAGCAATGGCACGAATGAGTGAAGGCGGATGTGAATTTGTAAAGCTCTATGAAGCACCGTCGGCAAATGTGATTGCTTTGTGGGCAAAGAAAAACGGTTACAAAATTATAGGAACTTCGAGTCATTGCAATAAGTCGGTGTATGAATATCCTATGCACAAAAAAACGATTTTTGTTGTAGGTCAAGAAGCCGACGGAATTTCGAATGAAGTTATGAGATTGCTTGACGAATCGTTGATTATTCCGGGAACCGGTAATGTAGAAAGTTTGAATGTGTCTGTTGCTACCGGAATTTTCTTAAACGAATATTCTCGAAAATTCGGAATAAAATAATGACACAACAACTTTTTTCATTACCGATAAGCATTCCTTTTAAACGTATCTACAGCAGGCTCGGGCAACGTGTATCGACACAGATTGACGATAATACAAAAAGCAAAATCGACAATTTGATAAATGAGGCTTTTTTGTTGTGCGAACCGAAAGCTCGTTGTGAAATTTTCCACGTAGAACAAAATGACGGAAAAAACATTGTTATCGGCGGTGAAACATTTGTTTCCGAAAGCTTTTGTGAACTGGTAAAAAACTGTGACAGAATCGCTTTGTTTGCCGTCACAATCGGCGAAAAACTAATGCAAAGGCGACAGGAGTTTATCGATAAAGGCGATATGTTCAATGCCGTAGTTTATGATGCCGCAGCTTCTGAGCTTGCCGAAGAAGCGGCTGAATACATGCATGGCTTTTTGGGAAAAATGTCGGCAACTACAGGCGGCGTAATAATGAAAAGGCGTTTCAGCCCCGGATATTCCGACATGAACCTTGAAATGCAAAAGAAAATCTTCAAATTGTTAAAACCTGAAAATATCGGAATCAACCTGTCGCCGTCTTGTTTGATGATTCCGGAAAAATCAGTAACGGCGTTTGTAGGAATCGAGAACGGTTAGATTTTACGACTATTAAAAAGATATTGACTTTGACTTTTTATTTTTTAGCATGGCGTATTTTTTCATTCATTAATAACTGAGGAAACTTATGAACAAGATTGAAAAGACGCAACTGGAAAAAGAAAGTGTAAGATTGTTGAAAATTGCAAATGAGACAGAAAAGTATATTCACGATTATTATGCAAATCATCTTTATGAAAAGTCAGCCGATGAAACAAAAAACGAAGTCTATGAAACTACAGAATCGTTACGGCGGGCAAGCAATAATTTATTAAAAATTTATACTGCGACATTAGGACTTGCAGACGAACTGAAAGCTCGTTGGAAAGATTGGAAGAAAAGCAAGAAGAAATCTCTTATTTATACTCCGGCAAACGGCGTAATCGATATCGAAGAAAAAAAATTAAATCATTTTGCAAGAGGTGTGAACTTTTACAAAATGATTTGGTTGCTGTTTATAGGAAGTTTTGCCGGTGTGATAGTAGAATTATCATGGTGTCTTTTAAAATATGGTTACTTAGAAAGCAGAGCCGGTTTGGTTTACGGTCCGTTTAATCTTATCTATGGATTCGGTGCCGTTTTTATAAGCCTGTCATTGTATCGTTTTCGAAATCACGGAAGGCATTTTTCATTTCTCGGCGGAATAATTGCCGGAAGCATTGTAGAATATATCTGTTCTTGGGGACAAGAATTGATTTTCGGTTCTAGGTCGTGGGATTATTCGACAATGCCGTTTAATATTAACGGGCGAATTTGTCTGTTGTATTCTATATTTTGGGGTTTTCTCGGTGTTTTGTGGATGAAAAATCTTTATCCCCAAATTGCAAAACTGATTTTGAAAGTTCCCAATCAACTGGGAAAAATATTGAGTATGGTAATTCTTGTGTTTTTTATAATAAATGCAAGTGTCAGCAGTGTGTCTGTTTATCGCTGGTCACAGCGAGTAAACAACGTAGCAAAACAAAATTCTTTTTGGCAATTTGTAGATTCTCGCTTTCCCGATAAGCGAATGCAAAAGATTTATCCCAATATGCGTTTTGATAAAAAATAAGGAGGAAACGGACAAAATCATAACCACCCGTCAAACGGGTGGGTTGCACTTAGCCTATAAGGCTAGGTTCCCATGCAAGACTTAAGTCCTTCGCTTTCACTTAAGTTCAAGCCTATTGCAATTTGACTCGTCGCTGCCCCTGAAGGGGCGTTTGTACTACTTACTACCCTAAAAAGGGTCTTCGTATTCTTTCTTTGTTAATTTATCAATCGATATATCATGAGCTTCTTGGTCTTGTATGTACTTCCTTATTGTTGCTTCATTCAAACCTACTGTACTTACATAATACCCTTCCGCCCAAAAATGGCGATTCCCAAATTTATATTTTAAATTTGCGTGCCTATCAAATATCATTAGGCTACTTTTACCTTTCAAGTACCCCATA
>JAXJQT010000197.1:0-2860 GCA_036311025.1 Spirochaetota bacterium | reverse complement strand
TTTGTAACGGAGGTTTACTATGAAAAAGAAAATTGGAGCAGCACCCGGAGATTTATCTCCTTTACGCTCAAGAGAAGATGTAATCAAATATATCAATTTTAAGTTAGCAATGCTCGGTGAGTCCGGTTTTGTAGCTGACGGTGATAATAATGACAGCTATTTTATTGATTTGTTTTCCGGAATTATTGAAGACTATAAGGAAAAATCAAGATTGTTGTCCGGAAAATATTGTCCGGCAGATCAGAGAATTCAAGATTTCCTTGATGATTACTTAAAAGATGTGAAAGTCGACGGTAAAGATGTAAAATTGCCGGAAACTTCATTTATATTAGACCAGTATGGACTGGCAAGAGAACTTAGTTTACCGCCTGATAGAAATGAATATAAAAATGAATGGGTTTCAAGTTACCGTGTAAAACAAGGTGTGCTTCACAATCCAAAAAATGACCGCAGAACTACAAAAGGTGTTTTTCATGTAGCTGAAGGCGGACTTCCTATTCCGTCTGATAAAAAAGCAGTTCCAAAAGAAGTTTTTGCAAAATTATTGTATCACGCATTTAATCCACCGGAAGAATTATTAAAAGTTCCGTTTACGGCTAATAATAAAAATCCGGCTAAAATGTTTTGTTCTGTATTGTACAAACCGCTTGTTTGTCCGGCAGTAGAAGGTGTAATGGAAGAAAAACGAATGGAAATTCGTGGTTTTGTACCTGGAAGCTGTGTAAGTACTATCGATTTCGGTGAGTCTATTTTCGGAAATGAGGGAGATCCGTACAGTACTAAAAATAATTCCGTTCTGGATTTTGAACATTGGACAGGTACTACAGGTTGTCTTGTATTGGCACCGCACCTTGTTAATATGAAAAAGAAAGATTTGGGACTGCCTCCGTATGACAAAGCGACAGAACGTCAAAAACGTGACGGAATGTGTTGGAAAGAACCTGATGAATTATACAATGACGGTTCTTCATTCAAACTTGTATGTCGTGATGAGCGAGGTGTAGCCGTTACAATTATTGCGGATAACTACTTCGGTTACTGGAAAAAAGAAGTTAAAACTCATATTTCATATTCAGCAAATCTTTTCGGACTTGCAGAAGAAGAACATGCCGGCGGAACATTGGCATTCCCTAGATATAATCTCGGTGAAGTTTATCATGCACAACTTTATATGCAGGATGCCGACGGTAAAGATGTGACTTTTGAAAATGTAAAGCAAAGTTACGGTTATATTATGGATATTTTTGAAGACCAAAACTACGGTGTGGACAAAGAATATCCTAACGTTTTCTATCTTCCTGAAAACTCCGTTTTTGATTTGGATAAAACAAAAATTTCTTGGACATACAAAGGAAAAGAATGTGAATTGGCACTTTTGCCGGAGCAATACTATATTTTACCGAACGGATACAGAGTTCATATAGAAAAACACCCTACGGCACTTATTTGGAAAATGATAGGAACAGCTCCGAACAGTACATTCTGTCATAAACCATGTACGGTTTCCGGCGGAGGAAAGTCTGAAATTTCTAAGTCATTAGAAAATTCTATTATCTACGGAAAGCTTTATGTTAACGATCTTGATAAAGATATGAAGCTTGTAGAGGAAATTATAAATAAAGATTATCGAAAACGCTGGAAAGCAGATCCGAACAGAACGACGCCGTCACGCGGAATTTTGAGTCCTAATCGTTCATTAGGTTCTGTAATAAAGTTGTTGACTCCTTCTACACGTTATACGGATGAGTTTAATCAATGGCTGGAAAGTATTCCGAATTACATCAAGTCATTAGTTTTTACGGTTAAGCGTTTTTATATTGAGGACTGGGGCGATGACTGGAAGTCTCATTTTAATGTAGATATAGTAAACGGTCAGCCGGGACATGAGCTTAACTACAACGGAAGAAAAATTGTTCCTAGTTATTTACGTGTCGGATTTGATAAAGATGATTCTTGGTGTATTTACAAATTGAGAATGGATTTTATAGCAGCAGAAAAAATCCAGCTTGAAGATGATATTTCTGCTTCGATTACTTTGGCTACAGATAAAGTTCCTAATATCAGTTCTAAAGTAAAAAATAAGAGCGTAAAGCTTGCTTCTAACTGTGAATATAGATTTTTCCAACGACCGGATGAATGTATCGTTCGCGGATTTGACAGACAGGCAGAGGCAGATTTGTCCGGAACAAATGTGTTTATCTCAAATTTTGAGCCGTACAAAAAAGATTTTGCCAAGAAGTTAATGGAAGATATATTGGAATTTGAAAAATATACAGATCCGGTTAAGAAAATGGTTCGTGACTTTGCAGAAAATGCGAAAGATGATGAATATTTTATAGTTCCGTCTCATCCGCGTCTGGTAAAAGGCTCGCCAAGTAAAAACGTGCGTTACTTGCAGATTCGTCCGGATTTTGTCAATCCGATAAAAAATTATTTGGCAGATACTGTTACACGTTTGTATCAGAAAATTCCTTTGGGCAAGAAAATCAATTATTGTGTAAATGCAGTTCTTCCGGGCAGAAGAAACAATCCGCCTGAAAAACAAAACGGAATCAGACCTTTATGTGTTTACAATCCTATTCATTTTCAGGAATTACCTGAATTGTTTATGGATTTTATCGCAAGACTTACGGGTAAGTCTCCGTCTACTACAGGTGCAGGTTCTGAAGGTGCTTTGACAAAAGGTCCTTTCAATATGCTTGTAGCTACTACGGATTTAAATAATGCCTTATTGTCTTATATTTTGACAGGTTATGCCGGATACTCAAGTGCGGCAGGTTATATCGGACCTGACGGACGTGTAGACCATGATGTAAGTATGCTGGTTCCGGAAATTTGGTGTAGATTGACAGATGAAGAA
>JAXJQT010000196.1:0-1984 GCA_036311025.1 Spirochaetota bacterium | reverse complement strand
GTACCGTTCCACTTTCGAAACATTTCAGCGACGGCTCCCATTGTATTTGTGGGAGTGATGTCTTTGTCATAAGCCGGATAATTTTCACGTATCAATTCCCACCATTCTTCCGGTTCTTCCCAGTGAACGCCGGCGGTAGGATCAAGGTTTTTCCATGATTGAGTCGGCATCATGACAGTGCCGTCATTTCCTACAGTTTCCAATAAGGCTTCGATGACGACTTGAGCACCTCCGCAGACGAAACCTAGACTGCTCAATGATGAATGCACCATGATTGATTGCCCTTGTTCGACACCTACGTTTTTTAAAGCTTGTAATATATCGTGTTTTAAAACTATTTTTCGTTGTTTCATAATTTTTTATTTGTCCTCTTTTTCTGAGATTAGAATGAATGATATTTAAATGTAGTTACTCCCTCAATTAATGCCGAAAAGTTTTAATCGGTAAATTCATATTTCAGTATTTCACAGTTTCCCAATTTGAACATTCCATATTCTTCGTTTGTCATGTCGTAAAAATATGAATGTACGACTCTGGCGATTCCGCCGTGAGCTACAAGTAAGAATGTTTTGTCTGTAGCTTTTAATCTGTCGAGCAGGTTATAAATTCGTTGTGCTAAGTGTAGCATTGTCTCTCCGCCGTCGTAGCTGTCTATAAAGCGTTCTCGTGCTGCAAAGAAATCAGGATTGTCACGTGGGGTAGATTCGTATTTTCCGAAACTTTGTTCTGTGAGTGACGGTTCCACGGTCAGCGGAATGCCGGTTTGTTCGTGTATGTGTTTTGCTGTATCGGCGGCACGGCGAAGAGGTGAACATAAGATTTCATCAATTTTCAAATTATCATTTTTTATTTTTTTACCCAATTCTATAGCTTGTTTGTGTCCCAATTCAGTCAAATCAATGTCTGTTGAACCGCATATTTTATTTTCAGCATTCCAGATTGTTTGCCCGTGTCTTGCAAAATATAAAAATGGCATTCTGGTTTCTCCATATAAAAAGCCTGAGATTCAAAGTGTTGTGAACCGCAGGCTTATAAAAGTAAATAAACTAATTAATTAAATTTTTTTAATAATAATAGAAGTATTGATTCCGCCGAATGCAAAGTTGTTTGTCATTACAGTGTTGAGTTCTTTATCAGTCAACTCTGTAATCATATTTACATCAGCACATTCAGGATCTAGCTCTTCCAAGTTGATTGTAGGGTAAATCTTGTTATCTTGCATCATGAATAAAGAATAAATAAATTCATGAACACCGGAAGCACCTAATGTATGACCTGTATAACTTTTTGTTGCACTTACAGGTGTTTTATTTCCAAAAACAGCTTTAGTAGCCGCACTTTCGGCAATATCACCGGTATGTGTAGCGGTTGCATGCATATTGATATAATCTATATCTTGTTCTTTTATCTCGGCATTTGCCAAAGCAGCACGCATAGTAGCTTCCATACCTTCACTGGACGGAGTTGATAAGTGGTAACCGTCACATAATGAAGAGAAACCTATAATTTCTCCATAGATTTTTGCACCGCGAGCTTTTGCATGTTCGTATTCTTCCAAGATTACCATTCCGGCACCTTCACCTACAACAACACCGCCACGATTTTTATCAAATGGCTGTGAAGCTTTTTCCGGTGTTTCATTTGATGTACGACAAGCAACATCCATGATATCGAAAACTGAAACTGTAGTGTAATGTAATTCTTCGGCACCGCCGGCAACCATAACGTCTTGCAAGCCGTATTTTATCGCTTCATAAGACATCCCGATTGATTGAGAACTTGAAGTACAAGCACTGCTTGGAGAGAAAACACGTCCTTTGATTCCTAAAGGAGTTGCAATGTTTGCAACTGTAGTGTGATTCATAAGTTTTAAAAATGTCATCGACGGAATTTGTTCGATAGATTTGTTTATTAACAATTCGTAGAAGAAATCTTCATAAGCTTTTGGACTTCCGATTGTAGAAGCTGCAGCACATCCCATTCT
>JAXJQT010000195.1:0-4959 GCA_036311025.1 Spirochaetota bacterium | reverse complement strand
TTTCTATATAATCACAAATATTCCAAAGTTTTACAGGCGGATTCATATACGTGAAATAGAAATCATCATGACTGCTGTTTTTTAAGTCCCTTTCATTAATATTAGCAAAAGAATTATCTAAAAATTGAGCTTCTTTTCGATAAGTATTATAATTTCCTGTAGTACAACCTATAACTATAAATCTTACCATTTGTACTATTGCAAAAATTTCGGCAATTGAAATAGTTGTATAATTTAGAAGTTCTTGAACCGTGTATTCCCATTCATAATTATAGGAGAATATTATTGTATCATCAAATGCCGGCGGAACAACTCCGTCCTGATTTGAATAAAAATTGTACATCTTAACTTTCTTATCACCGTCAAGGGACTCAAATGTTTTATCAGGGAATTTAAAGCAATCTCTGTTAGATTTTTCGTTATCTCCTATATCTGCCGTACTTGTGCCGATACCGTTAAGTCCTACTACAAAGGGGATTTCACCGGCGAAAGTTTCCATTTTATCGGTTTGCAGGTTGTGCATAGTAATGTTGTTTACTGTCACGCCGTGGGAGTGTCCTATCAATATTATTTGTGAAGCTCGGCAATTAAAAAGGTTTGAGGCGACTTTGTCATATATAAATTTTTCCAACGCAACGGCGGCTTTGTCACGGTGGTCGTAGTTGTTTTCGCCCGACCAGTTAAAGTAATATGCTTTGTCATTTTGTGAATAATCAAGGTTCAATGCTTCTGCTACTGACGGTTGTTTAAAAAATGCTGCCGTATTTCCCTCGCCGTTTTCACAGAACATATAGTAGTTTCCATGTTGCTTCGCTTCTGCCACCCATTTATAAAAAAGTGTTCCGTGAGTAAATATCACGATTCTGTCTGTCGGTACATTGTCAAGTTCAGACAAAAACTCTCGGCTGTCGTTTGCTTCTTCTGTTACTTCAAAGCACACTGCAGTATGAGCCGAATACAAAGCATAAGTACAGCTTGTAGTTACTCCGCTTGAATCTTGTTGTGAAGCGGTTTGTATTTTCCAATATCCTTCGGTTGCTTTTCTTTGGTCTTCTTCGAATGTGTCATATTCATAACCGCCAGAGTTTCCGGATGTAGTGTGTGATTTCATGTTTACGGTAACTGTTTTTTCATATTTAAAATATGATGTCCCTTTTTCTGTTCCGTCTTCTTTCAACAGCGGTACACCTTTCACAAATTTCTTTGTCGGGATATACGGCTGTCCGTTTTTTTGTAGGTAATAAGCAACGCCGTCAATATAAAAAAGGTTGTTCGGATGAGTAACGCCTGATTGGAAACATGCGTCACTTACAGCGTCTTCTGCAGCTATTATTTTGAACTCTCCTACATTCTGCGAGAAAATCGCCGGAGTTTGCGGTACTTCTATTCGTACTTCAGGCTCATCAGCATCGATAAAATACATATCGTTTTCCGGTTCTGTTTGTTCTACTCCTGCGAAGTCCGCAAGTTTTGAAACTATTTGCCCGGCAATTTCATTTGCTTGTATGTAGTCGTTTGCTCGAAATTTTTCTTGCAACGCCTTTGCTTCTTCTGTCAAATCAATTTGGCTTTTTGTATCATCTTCATTTGTCAAACTCACAAGACGCGAAGTTAAATCCCATAGTGTAATTTCCTTAGTTTGTCGTTTCCTTTCTCCGTTTCCGGAATAAACAATTAAATCAAAAGTAATTTTGTTATCACAATTGACGTTTACAGAGTACGGAAAATCTAATGTCACTTTTTCACCCGGTAACATTTTTATCAACATCGGCAATCGTTTCAGCCATACAAATGACGGAACTTTATCAAAACGCAAGTAAATCAATTCCGTTCGCTTTGTGTTATTTGTCATTTCTACTTTTATTTTACTTTCTATATTTTTTACATAATAACTGACATCAGATGTGACTGAAAAATCATTGTCAATCGTGTCTAGCTTTATTGAAAATTCACGTTCAATATCCGGATTGATTTTTGACCTGCAAATTATTTTGACGACTGTACTTTTTTCTTCTGTAAGTTTTACAGTCAATGTTATTGTTTTGTGTGACTTCCCGCTTATCGTAAGCATATTTTTTGACAGCTTTACATCTGCAAGTTGCGAGTCTACAGAAATTGAATAAGAATCTTCAAAATCTGCATTATTGCTAAGTGTCAATGATGTAGAAAACTCTGTATCCAACGGAACATTTACTACATTTTCACCGGAAATCGTAAAATCAATCTCTTGCAATGCTATATCCGATTTTAAATCGTCATCTTTCTCCGCTTCCTTTTCAAGAAAAGATGCCTGTGTACATGAAAAAAACATTAATACCGAAAGTAAAAACACATTAGAAAATAATCGTTTCATTTTATTGCCTCTAGTAAAATCTAATATTTTCACAAAATTGTAAGAATTAGCCGGCTGTTACAATTTAGCTGTCAATTGTTATCGTTCATATTTTCAAGGATTTCAACAAAAAAAAGTTCCCAAAAACTTCCCAAATGTTCAAAAAAACTTCCTAGGAACTTTTTTATGGTAATTTTTTAATCAATTTACAGTTTATTATTTTTAGTTGTTGTATAATACTAAGTTTCGATTACATCAAAATATGTAATCGGCAATCAAATAAGCCTTATCTGAATAATTAATATTTGCTAATTTCAACAGACATAAAAAAACGGCGAAGATTTTCTCTTCACCGCTTATGTTTGCCTTTAAATGCATTAATCTTTAGTTTGGGGAACAGTCCTCAAAGCTTTGTCATGCTGAATTTATTTCAATATCTGTCTTATGTTTAGGTAGATTCCGAAACAAGTTCGGAATGACATTATACTTTTATTTGTAACACATCATTCGAGCTAGCTTGAACACATTTGTTCCATTTAGCTTTCGCTCGGTATTTAACTACGTTAAATACTTCGTTCTGCGATTCGGCTTGCAGATTTTCGGAGAAAATCGAAAACGAATCGATAGCATGAACTTTGGTGAGTTCACTGCGTGAACGAACGAAATGTTTTCGCAAGAAAACATCAAGTGAATGCGTTATTACGCACACTTTGTGTGCTCACCATTAGTTCTCTCGGTATTTCCTGCGGAAATACTTCGTTCGCATGTTTCATGCTCACCGTTAGTTCCCTCGGTATTTAACTAAAGTTAAATACTTCGTTCGTTCCTTACGGAACTCACCGTTAGTGACAACAGCCGCCGCCGCTGTGACAACCGCCACTACATCCACCGCCGTCTTCGTGTCCGGAACAAGTTCCGTCTCTGTCAGTTAAGCTTTTTGCGATGAACAGCTGTATAATAGAAGAACATTTTCCTTCACCTGTTCCGCGGAAAAGTTTCATTCCGAATGAACGACATGCATTTGCTGCACCCTCTCCCATTCCGCCGGCGATTATAACTTCTACTTTTTTCTCATTTTTCAACCAAGCTATTACATCAGCATGACTTCCTTCGATTACCGGAAGTTCTTCTTCAGCTATTACTTCTTTTTGTTTTACGGTGAACAACGTAAAATATTTTGTATGACCGAAGTGAGAATTTAACATTCCGTTTTCTGACGGCATTGCAACTACGATTTCTTTATTCGCAATCTCTTCTGCTTTATCCATTACTTTTTTACCGATTTGAGCCATTGCTTTGCCGGCAGTAGTTTCTGCATAAGCTGTCACGTATGGTTTTCCTGAATCTGTAGCATTTACAACTTGCGGATCCAACGGAATTTTGCCGAGAACTTCTGTTTCGAAATCTTTTGCTGTTTCTATAGTTCCGTCTGTTTTGAATATATCCACTGTTTCACCACAGCAAGGACAAACAAATCCGGACATATTTTCTACGATTCCCAATACCGGAAGATTTAACAATCCGGCAAATTTTAATGACTTACGAACATCCAACAAAGCAACTTGTTGCGGAGTAGAAACAATGACTGTTCCTGTTACATCTCCTATTGTTTGAATCACAGATAAAGGCTCGTCACCTGTTCCCGGAGGACAGTCAACTACCAAGAAATCAAGTTCCGGCCAACAAACTTCTTCTAAAAATTGGCGGATTACTCCGTTTTTTGCAGGACCTCTCCATATTACCGGGTCGTCCGGAGATTCTAAGATAGAAGCTACAGTTACTACATATAAATTAGGTTGTGTAGGGACTTGTATCGGAATCGGACGACCGTTTTCATTTGCTGTTAACCGAACACCGTCGATTCCTGTCATTTTAGCAATGGACGGACCGTGAACATCTACATCCAACAGTCCCACTTTTTTCCCTTGTGATGCAAGATAGTATGCTAGATTTACACTGACGGTACTTTTACCTACTCCGCCTTTTCCGCTCATTACAACAATTTTGTGTTTCATTTTATTTAGGTTTTCTTGTAAAAAAGATTGTGCCATTTGTCTCTCCTTTTCATTTGATTAAATGTATAAGCGTTTTTTTTCAATACGCAACTTTTTATAAGGTTTTATTACGTTTTCTTCCTTATAATAAAAAAAGAACCTCCGACTTCCGGAGGTTCCCTGTATTTTATAAAAAGTTATTTTACTTCTACTGTCCATCCGAACTCATCTTTGACTTCCCCAAGCTGAATTCCGGTAATAGTGTCATAGATTTTTTTACTAAGCTCTCCGATTCCGCCGTCTTTTACTTGTAATACATTGTTTTCGAATCGCAAATGTCCTACCGGTGAAATAACAGCAGCTGTTCCTGTTCCGAATACTTCTTCCAAAGTTCCGTTTTTTGCAGCTTCAAAAAGCTCATCCACGCTTACTTTGCGTTCTTCTACAGGAATTCCCCAATGTTTACACAAATGAATTACAGAATTTCTTGTAACTCCCGGCAAAATACTTCCGTTTAATTTCGGCGTTACGACTGTTCCGTTGATTTTGAAGAAAATGTTCATCGCCCCGACTTCTTCAATATATTTTCTTTCTACACCGTCAAGCCACAAAACTTGTGAATATCCTTCATCG
>JAXJQT010000194.1:0-4691 GCA_036311025.1 Spirochaetota bacterium | reverse complement strand
TTCCTAAGTATTTCCAATACATTTGCAAAATTTGAGATTCCCCTAATTCCGGAGAAAAATGGAACCCGGTTTCAAATTGCCAGCCGTGACGCTTGAATGAATGCAGATAACCGCCCGGCTTGAAGTGTTGTTCCAATACAAGAACTTTCTTGTTTTCTTTTGCTAAGATTATAGCGGCACATAAACCGCCGAGTCCGCTTCCAATTACAACAAAATCGTATTTTTTCATTAAGTAATCCTATTTATTATTTTACAGAACGCAAGATTATGGCAGCATTAGTACCACCGAAACCAAAAGAATTTGATAAAATAATTTCCGGACGTTCATGAATTATTTTGTTTGTAACATTAATTTTAGAAGTATATTCATCACCTTCTTCAAAATTGATATTTGGTGCAATAAAACCGTCACGCATCATCAAAGTAGAGTAGATAATTTCACTTGCTCCTGCCATCCAACATTCATGTCCTGTCATTGATTTAGTTGATGAGACATACGGACGATTTCCGAATACATTTGATATAGCCCATGCTTCCATTTTATCGCCGCGAGGAGTAGATGTAGCGTGTGCATTGATATATTGAATTTCTTCAGGTCTGATGTTTGCACGTCTTAGAGCTTTTTCCATTACTTGCTGTGCTCCTATACCGTTTGGAGCAGACATATCATCGCCGTCGGAACCGAATGCATAAGAAACAACTTCTGCGTAGATTTTTGCACCTCTAGCTAATGCTAAATCCATTCTTTCCAAAATAACACAAGCAGCTCCGCCTGACGGAATAAGTCCGTCACGGTCTTTATCAAACGGGCGAGACGCTTTTAAAGGATTTTCAAGATTTGTAGTAAATGCGTTTAATGCATCAAAACTTGCCATAACATGGTAATTAATTTCTTGAGCACCTCCGGCAATTACACGTTCTTGGTCGCCGTTACGAATCAATTCTGCAGCCTGTCCGATTGCATGAGAACCGGAAGCACACGCACCTGCAAGTGACCAGTTTGCACCTTTCGTATGAAAAATAGTTGAAAGGTTCATTGTAACTGTAGAGTTCATGATTTGGAAAATAGAACCGGAACCGATATTTTTAGAATCTTTTTCTTCCATTAACACTTTTGTTGCCAAATATGAAGCTTCGGCGATAGAATCATGACCGAATATTACACCGGTTTCTGTAGATTCAATTTCTTCTTGTTTAAGGTTAGAATCTTTGATTGCTTGTTCTGCTGCTGCATAAGCCCAGACTGTTGACGGTGCCATTGTTTTTCGTCGTTTTCTGTCTAAATAATTTTTTGGTTCAAAATTTTTTATTGTTCCGGTAAGCGGACTTCTCATTCCTACGGCTGTTCTTTCCGGATCGATTTCATATCCGGGGATTCCGTTTTGTAATGATTTACTTACATCGTCTAATGTATTTCCCAAACAAGAAATAATTCCCATACCTGTTATAACGACTCTATTTTTTTCATTCATTGCTTTTCTCCGTTTTTATAATTTGTGTATTGCTTTTTTTAAAAAAAACGTCTCTGAAATAAAAGAGACGTTTTGTATATATTCAGAAAAATATTATCTTAATTTTTTTATGTAAGAACTCCGCCGTTTACAGCAATTACTTGACCTTGAATGTAGCTGGCTTTTTCACTGATAAGGAATTCTGTAACATTAGCTATATCTTCAACAGTTCCGATTCTTCGCATAGGAACTTGTTTTTTCAATTCGTTAAAGTGTTCTCTCATATTACTTATAAGTTCTGTATCGATGTAACCCGGAGCGATTATATTAACATTAATATTTCTTCTTCCCATTTCGACAGCTAAAGACTTTGCAGCTCCGATGATTCCGAATTTAGATGCACAATAATTTACTTGACCAGGCATACCGGTCAGTCCGCCTGTAGAACTGATAACGACAATCTTTCCCCATTTTTTTACGAACATACTTTCTACGATTGGACGAGTGATGTAGTAAAAACTTTTTAGATTGACATCAATTACTTTTTCCCATTGATCTTCTTCCATTTTGATAAGTAAGGAATCGGCAGTAGTTCCGGCATTTAGTATTAATACATCGATAGCACCGTTATCTTGTATTTCTTTTTCGATTGTAGTTTTTGTTCTTTCAAAATCCGCAATATCAAATTGCAAGAGGGTACAATTTACACCAAGAGCCTCAACCTCTTTTTTTGTTGATTCGGCAGCTTCTTGATTACCTCTATAATTGATAATTACATCAAAGCCGTTTTTGGCTAACATCAAGCTTATTGCTTTTCCGATTCCGCGGCTTCCGCCGGTAACTAATGCTCTTTTTCTCTCCATTTTTACACTCCAGTTCATTAATACATTGGCTAGTTAATTTGAAATATTTTAAGTATAATGTCAATAATTGAAGAAAAGAAAAAATCAAAAAACGATTTATATATAATGATATAAAATACTTATTTCATCAAATCTATCGTAATTTCAGTTTCCCTTTCACAATAATAACAACGTCCGATAGCGGTTTTGTCATCAATTTTTTTTATAAAGAACTTAGACTGACAATCACTGTATTTATTTGTAATACATGTCGGGTTCGGACATTTTAAAATATCAGAAACTTCCTTTGGCATTTCTAAAAGACGTTTTTCAATTACATTTCCGTCTTTTATGATATTAATGGTTGCCGTTGGTGAAAGCAAAGCGATTAAATCTGTTTCTTTCTTTGATAAAGAAATATTCTCAACTTTAATAATGTCTTTTTTTCCTGTTCTTTTAGAATCAAAATTCATTCCGATAGACAGAATCCCGTCATTTTGTTGAAGTTTCAATATTTCTATAATCTTCAATGCCAAGGGCGATTTTATATGATCGATAACTGTTCCGTTTTCAATTTTAAAAACTTTGTAGGCTCGTTCGTTTGTCATTGTATCACTCCGGTAACCAATCCTAACAGTGCTTGTCGTACAAAAACACCGTTGTGAGCTTGTTCAAAATAAACCGCATTAGGTAATTTATCAACTTCCAATGAAATCTCATCGACTTTCGGAAGCGGATGCATGATTTTTGTATGCGGTGAGAGCATATTCATCGTTTCTAAAGTTACACGGTATGACCCGGAAGCTTTTTCATATTCTAACGGATCGCCGAAACGTTCTCGTTGCAATCTAGTAACGTAAAGAATATCCAGCTTCTTACCAACATCCTTTAGAGAATCGACTTCTGTAAACTGTATTCCTAAATCAGATAAATATTTTTTATTATATATAGGCATTTGAAGCAGTTTTGGTGATATAAAATAAAGATTTACATTATAATTTGCCAAAGCCATAGAAAGCGAATGAACTGTTCTGCCGTATTTTAAATCACCGAACAAACCAATGTTTAGATTTTCAATGTGACCGAATTGTTCTTTGATTGTAAATAAATCAAGCAATGTTTGTGTCGGGTGCTGATTTGCTCCGTCGCCGGCGTTGATTATCGGCACTTTTGATACTTCACTTGCCGCACGTGCAGCTCCTTCAAGATTGTGACGCATAGCGATTACATCACAGTATCCGCATACAGTTCTGATTGTATCTTTTAAAGATTCGCCTTTTTGTACGGAAGAGTTTGTAGCATCGGCAAAACCGATGTAACTTCCGCCGGCAAGTGTTATGGCAGCTTCAAAAGAAAGACGAGTTCTTGTAGACGGTTCAAAAAATAACGTAGCTAAAACTTTATTTTTAAGAATCTGCGAATCTTTGTTGGTTTTTAAAATTGCAGCTTTTGCCAAGATATAATCAAGTTCTGCTCTTGACATATCGCGAATCGAGATGATGTGTTTATTTTTAAAATTCATGTGAATCTGACCTCTCGAACGGCAATATTAAATTTTCTTATCCTCATTGTCAACTGTAGGGAATAAAACAATCGGAGTAGTATTTTGTAATTTCTTTTTTGCACGCATTACCATAGATGAAATCGTGCTTGTTTTTAAGCCTAACTGTTGTGCTACCCATTTATTGCTTCTGCAAATACTTAAATTTTTTAGACATTCTTTTTTATGGTCATAATACTTTTTGATTCGTGTCAGTTCGTCCGATATTTCTTTGCGTTTTTTTTCAGACTTACAATTACAAAGTTTTTTTTGTAAGTTAAAAATGTGTAGCCTGTTTTTATTTATTCTATGTCTTATGGTTTCGATTCTCTCAATTTTTTTTTGCAAAGTCGGGTCTTCGTAGGGAAAGACGCTCATGTTTAAAAATTTTAGAATCATTATCTTTTTTTCTTTTCCGCTTAAAATTGAAGAGTGTAAGATTGTATTGAAAAAATCATAGCATTCATTATCATCACTTTCATATTTGACAGTGTTTTCAGATACAAAATATTTTTTTTCCACATTTTCGTCTGCCTGTATTTCTTCTATTCTGTATTTATTTTTGCGTTTTTCACAGTGAATAAACAACCATAGATTTCTGTTTATGGTGACGGAAAACCAACTTGAGAATTTAGATGATGAAAATGGAGTATACTTGGATAAAATTTTATCTAATTTCGACAGAATAAAAATGTAAAAATCATGACAGAAATCTTCGTCTAAGTATTTGTAAAAATGTGGATAATTTACAATTACCGGACTTAAAATAGAAATTAGTTTTCTTTTTGTTCGCGGATTTTTGAACTCGTTATATCGACTGATGAGTTCTTTGATTTTTTCATCTTGCATCTCTAATGC
>JAXJQT010000193.1:0-3281 GCA_036311025.1 Spirochaetota bacterium | reverse complement strand
TACATGGATAAACAAAAATGGAGATCTACTACTGTATGTGCCGTAAGAAAAAACGGTGAAGTTGCTATGGCTGCAGACGGTCAGGTGACTTTGGGCAATACGGTAATGAAAGGAAATGCAAAAAAAATTCGCCGAATTTACAATAACAGTATCCTAATAGGATTTGCCGGAAGTACAGCCGACGCATTTAATCTGTTTGATAAATTTGAAGGCAAAGTAAATGAATACAGAGGCGACATATTGCGTGCATCTGTGGAATTGGCAAAAGAATGGCGTACAGATAAAATGTTACGTAAATTGGAAGCGATGTTGTTGATTGCCGATAAAAAAACAATTTTGATAGTTTCGGGCAGCGGCGATGTAGTAGAGCCGGACTGCGATGTGACCGCAATCGGAAGCGGCGGAAACTACGCATTATCTGCGGCAAGAGCATACCTTGACGGCTCAGACTTATCGGCAAGAGAAATTGCCGAACGTTCATTGCAGATAGCGTCGGATATATGTATATATACAAATAAATCTATTATGGTAGAGGAAGTAAAATAATGACTTTAATTGAAGATAAAAATGCATTAACCCCAAAAGTTATAGTTTCAGAACTTGATAAATATGTAATCGGACAAGGTGATGCAAAAAAAGCTGTAGCGATTGCATTGCGTAACAGATACAGAAGAAAAATAGTTCCCGATGAATTACGTGAAGAAATTGCTCCGAAAAATATAATCATGATTGGACCTACGGGAGTAGGTAAGACAGAACTTGCACGTCGTTTGGCAAAGCTCTGTAATGCACCGTTTGTAAAAGTAGAAGCTACTAAGTATACGGAAGTCGGCTATGTGGGACGTGATGTCGAAAGCATAATCAGAGATTTGCTTACTTGTTCTATAAATCTTGTAAAAAAAGAAATGCGTTCTTCCGTACTTGAAGAGGCACAGCTTCGTGCAGAAAATCAACTTTTGAAATCACTTTTGCCGGGCTCTGACAGTCGTGAATATCAAGAAAATGAAGACCGCAAAGCTACAAAGGAAAAATTTCGTGAACTTTTGCGAAACGGCGAACTTGATGATAAAGAAGTTGAGATTACCGTGTTATCAAATGCTTCTCCGGCAATAGAAATGTTTTCCGGTGCGGGATTTGAAGGTATGGGAATCAACCTTTCAGATTTGAACTCGATGTTTGGCGGACAAAAGCAGAAGAGAAAGAAAGTTGCCGTAAAACAAGCAAAAGAAATACTTTTGAATGAAGAAATAGAAAAACTTCTTGATATGGATAAAGTCGTAGATGAAGCTATCAGACGTACAGAAAATGACGGAATTGTATTTATCGACGAAATAGACAAGATTGCCATAAAATCTAAAAGTGCGAGTGGGGCAGAGGTATCAAGAGAAGGTGTACAGCGTGATTTGTTGCCGATAGTAGAAGGTTCACAAATAAATACTAAATACGGTCCGGTAAAAACCGACCATATTTTATTCATTGCTTCCGGTGCGTTCCACATGAGTAAACCGGCAGATTTGATTCCTGAATTACAAGGACGTTTCCCGATTCGCGTAGAATTGAAAAGTCTTACAAAAGAAGATTTTATCGAAATCCTTACCAAACCGAAAAATGCACTGTTGTTGCAATATGTAGAACTATTGAAAACTGAAGGCGTTGAATTAAGCTTCAGTGACGATGCAATTGCCGAAATCGCAGAATATGCGTTTGATGTAAATGAAAACATGGAAAATATCGGAGCAAGACGATTGCATACGATTATCGAAAAACTTATCGAAGATATAAGTTTCAATGCACCGGAACTTACCGGACAAAAAATTGTTATCGATAGAGAAATGGTAAAAGGAACCTTGAAAGAAATCATCGATAATAACGACCTTTCAAAATACATTTTATAATTATGCAAAAGCCGGAGGTTTAAATCTTCGGCTTTTTTTGTGTGCCCCTCGATACGACAACCTTTCTAGCTGGAAAGATTTCCCCGAGGAAGCTATAATCGATACCGTAAGTAAGCTATTTTCGATATCGTCAGTAAGCTATTTTCAATGTCGTCAGTAAGCTATTTTCAATATCGTCAGTAGGTTATAATATGTGGTTTGCATGTAATTGATATTAGGCTTCATATTTTTTTGAGTTTTCCGCTACCATTAGACTAGATGAAGGATTGTCAGAAAAATCATAAGTTGATTTTACATTTGTGTGTTCATCTTCAAAGTCTGCAATGTTGTCTGTCCACATTTCACATTGACTGATTACAGTTTTTAATGCGTCTTCTTGTCCTTCTGGTGGATATTTGTATTTTTTAAGAAGGCGTTTTACTAGCATTCTCATTTTTGCACGAGCACTTTCCTTTTTTTGCCAATCGATTGTTTTGTTTTTGCGTAATTCTTCTGTAAGTTCTTTTGTGAGGGCAACAAGTTCTTCATTTGAATAAAAATCTTTTACTGCTGCAGGTTTTGTAAGAGCATCATAAAATGCTAATTCTTCGTCTGTAAGACCAAGTTTGTTGCCTTCTTGGTTTGCATGGAGCATTTCTTTTGCAAGTTTTAGCAATTCTTGAATAACTTCTTCATTCGTAAGCATTCCGTTTAAATAACGATTCAAGGTTTCTTGAACTAAAATACTAAATTTTTCTGATTTTACTACATTTGTTCGTTTGTAAACTTTTACTTGCTCTGCTATCAATTTTTTGAGCATTTCCACTGATAATCATAAATAATTACTATTATTTTGTAAAGGTTTTTTCGTTCAGTGTTGAACAATCTCTAAGAGCTGTGTATTTTTAGATTTGTTTTATATGTATCATTATAAAATCATTCCTTTTTTCTCTATTTTGTGATAAAATTTTGAGTTAGTATATTGTATAAAGACTTTATACCGACTAAAACTTCCGTATAAAATTCTTATGTGAGATACGGAGAAATTATGTTATGGCGGACGGCGCACTGGGGCGCTTATAGGAGAATTATATATATGAACACAGAACAAACCATTGCACTTTTAATAGATGCAGATAATGCACAAGAAAAAAAAATGGAAAATGTCATTTTGGAAATTTCAACATTTGGTCGTATTGTTGTAAAAAGAGCATATGGTAACTGGACTAAAGATACCTTAAAAAAATGGGAAGAAGATTTTAGAAAACTTGCAATAAAACCTATACAACAAATTGATTATGTAAAAGGAAAAAATGCAACCGATATGGCATTGACCATTGACGCAATGGATTTTCTATATAATTCTGCATACGATATTTATGCAATCGTTTCAAGTGATAGTGATTT
>JAXJQT010000192.1:0-3736 GCA_036311025.1 Spirochaetota bacterium | reverse complement strand
CAAGAAAAGGGACTCGAACCCTCGGCATCGACCTTGGCAAGGTCGCACTCTACCAACTGAGTTATTCTTGCATTGATATAATGCCTTATATCATATTTATTTTTTATTTCAAGTATTTTCTTAACTTTTTTTCAGTTTTCTTCAATCATGCGAGATTTTTAGAGTTCCGTATAAAAATTTCTGTTCTTTTCGAAACCGTTAAAATATCCGGTACGATTCAAAGCATCATAAGTCAATATTGCCGCACTGTTTGACAAATTTAACGACCTAACTTTACCGGGCATCGGGATTGTCACTGATGTTTCTAAATTTGCCAATAGATATTCTTTCGGTAATCCGCAACTTTCTTGCCCCAAAATAATAATGTCACCGCCTTGATACTCAAATTCATAATACGGAGCAGCACCTTTTGTAGTAGCAAGAATCTTTCGCTGTCCGGCTGTAAGTTGTTCAAATTCTTCCATATCCTTACAAATAGTCAACTTTAAATGTTCCCAATAGTCAAGCCCGGCACGCTTAAGGTAACGGTCATCAAGACTGAATCCCAACTTCCCTATTAAATACAGTCTCACGTCCAAGCCGACAGCCAAACGTGCGATATTTCCGGTATTCTGCGGAATTTCAGGTTGATATAATGCAATACTAATCATTGTATGTCTCCAAATATATTATTTATCAATAAATCAATTTTATTTTGCCTGAGATTATACAAAAATAACAATTATTGACAATAAAACGATTTGTTATATATTTTAAAATTCTATTGTCTACCCGGAGGTAACTATTATGGAAATTTATAACTTAATGGAAGATTACGTAAAACATGCAATAAAAGTACTGTTAGACGATAAAGAAGGAATCTGTAAATGTGAACAATGCAGAATGGATATGGTTTGTTATTGTTTAAATAAAACGAAACCGAGATACGTTATATCATCTCGCGGCTTTGTTCATACCCGAAATGAAAAGCGTGAAAACATGCAAATGAATATAGACATTTTGGCTTTAGGTCAAGAAGCTGTCGATGTTATTTCCAGTATGCCGCGTCATGAACAAAAAATAAAAACAGATAATGCGGAAGTAAAGAAAGAAATCGGAAAGAGTTATTTCTTTTTCCCTGTATTCGTAGGACGCGTGGTAGATGAAGAGTTTCAAGCATTATCAAACGCAAAAGTAACGCTAACTTTTGCCGACAGCGGTGAAAAAGCGGAAATGATCGGAGACTACTGGAAAAATCCGACAACTTTAGTTCCTGCAATGGACGGAACATTTTCATTTCATGCACTCCCTTTACCGGCAGATGAAATAAATATAAAAAAGAAATTCAAATTTTGCTTGGAAATTGAGAAAGAAGGCTACGAAACAGCATGCAAATATTTTGAAATAGATATAATTTCGTCTATAAGCAGCCGTGAACTAGACATTGCAGCCAACTTTCACCAAATAGAAGATGCGATACTTTTCAAAGAAGATTAAAATCCTAAATCTTCCTTTATAATCAATAAAGTTGCCGGGAATGCTGGTACTACATTTGAGATTGTAGTCGTAACAAAACAAAGCCCATCAGATGTATTACAATTTAAGCACTTCCCGGATTTAGTACACGGATTGCCTGTCTGGAAACGTAAATTGTTCTGTACAGCCGCAACATTTTTTGCATACCCTACAGCCGCTTCAAAATCTTTCTGAAGTTTATTCCAACCGATTACAAAAATTCTTTTTTTCGGGCCGAAAGTTGCGGCAGCATTACGATTGCCGTTTTTGTCTATCAAAACCAACTCACCGGATATACTCACGCCGTTTGCAGAACAAAGAAAAACATCCGCAGTCAAAGCCTTTCTCCAAACATCCACCTTTTGTTCGTACGTGAGAGTTGTATCATTTCTGTCTAAAAAATTCGGATAATCATTTTTATTAAATGCATTGAAAAAACCTATTTGCTCTAATGTCTTTGAACCGCCGAAACCTATAACATCAGTAGTCTTAATCTCATTTTTCAACCAAGTTATCGCCTCGTTTGAGTTTTCAAAAATTTCTACATGAAAACCTTTTTTGGTAAACTTATCTACCGCAATATTTAACAAAATATTTCTTTGTTCATTAAGCATTGCCCACTCCATTTTATTCTACTTTCTTTAATTCACGAGCAACATCACGAATCAAATCGGCAGCCATTTCCAGTTGCGAAATTGCATCTTCGGCACTTTCTATCGGATCAGGTAAATCTTCGTAATCCAAAATACTTTCATCACGAATAAGACCTAAATCAAGACTGTTTCCTTTTTCTGCGATTTGCTCTCTGGTAAAACAATTCCAGCGTTCATCATTAACAGTTGTGCGGTCATCTGCTTGGTATGCTTTGATAAAATCTGCAAAATGTTCTTCTTTTAACAGGTTTGTCTTGCCGAAACTCTGCATATTTGTACGAAGGTCATATATCCAAACTTCTTTTGTATTATCTTCATCATTTTTTCCGCGAGTAAAAAACAGAACGTTTGTTTTTACACCTTGGGCATAAAAAATACCTGTAGGAAGTCGCAAAATTGTGTGAAGGTTACATTTATTCATTAGGTCTACACGGATTTTTTCACCATCTCCGTCTGCAAAAAGTACGTTATCAGGAAGAACTACGGCAGCACGAGCCTTTCCGTCTGATTTTAAAGAACGATAGATGTGTTGCAAAAAGTTTAACTGCTTATTGCTTGTAGTATAAGTAAAGTCATCACGAGTCGCACGTTCGCCGCCTTTTTTTGTACCGAACGGAGGATTTGTAAGCACTACATCAAAACCGGTCATAGCTTTTCCGCTTTCGCTTAAGGTATCACCGAGAACTATTTTTCCTTCAATATTATGGAGCATCGCGTTCATCAATGCCAATCGATGAGTTTCGTGAACAAGTTCACCTCCGGAAAAAGCTTCTTTTACTTGGAATGTCGCCAATTCTTCTGGCAAATCAAACAATTCATCAGTATGATTTTTTACGTATCTGTCTGCACTAATCATAAATCCAAACGTACCGCAAGCCGGATCATTACATCTTTCACCCGGTTGCGGTGCGATAAGTTCTGTCATTACATCAATCAAAACACGAGGTGTAAAATATTGACCGGCACCACTTTTTTTCTCATTTGCATTTTTTTCCAATAAGCCTTCATAAAGATTCCCCAGCCCTTCTTCTTTCGCAGAAAACCAATCAAGTTCATCAATAGATTTGATAATCTTTTCCAGATTCTTAGGCTCGTCAATATTCGAACTTGCTCCCTGATAAATTTCACGAACACGCCCTTTTGTATTTTCACCTAAATGAGTAAGCAATTCTTTATAAAACTTTTTTAGCTCTATTCCGCTGTAAGATGTAAGTTTATCCCAGCGATAATCTTCCGGAATAGCCTCCTCGGCCTTAGTTTCTTTTGCCATTTTCAAAAAAAGTATATATGTTAATTCTGTCACATATTGATGATAAGTAATTCCGTCATCACGCAAAACATTGCATAAATTCCAAAGTTTACTCACGATTTCTTGATTTGTCATTTATTTACTCCTATATTTTGAGGTTATAGTTTTAATGCTTAATTTTCTTAAAATTTCAATCCATTTTTTTACTTACTTAAAATATTCAAATAAAAAAAGCGGAAAAGCATTTAATATAGCCACTTCATTATTTGGATTTACATACTTTTTTATCTGTTTATCAAAAATTGTTTGTTGATTAATTATATCTTTATTTTCAGGAATT
>JAXJQT010000191.1:0-1509 GCA_036311025.1 Spirochaetota bacterium | reverse complement strand
TCGATGTATTGCGTCGTAAAATGGGAATGGTTTTTCAACATTTTAACTTATTTCCTCATTTGACGGTTTTGCAAAATATTACACTTGCACCTATTACTTTAAAACTTCAAAGTAAGGAAGAGGCTAATGAAAATGCAATGCGTTTATTAAAACGTATCGGTTTGGCTGATAAAGCCGATGTTCATCCGTCAAGCATTTCCGGCGGACAAAAACAGCGTATTGCGATTGTTCGTTCATTGGCTATGAATCCGGATGTGATATTGTTTGACGAGCCGACATCTGCACTTGACCCGGAAATGGTAGGCGAGGTTTTGCAGTTGATGAAAGACTTGGCAAATGACGGTATGACGATGGTTGTTGTCACTCATGAAATGGGATTTGCCAGAGAAGTTGCAACACGTATTCTCTTTATGGACGGCGGAGTAATTGCCGAAAACGGCAGCCCGGATAAGATTTTTCAGAATCCTGAAAGTCCAAGATTACAGCAATTTTTAAAAGCTGTTCTTTAAAAAATAAGAAAGACAAACCTTTAAGTCAGTTACTGAAAGGCTTGTCTTTTTTTTATTCAAGTCTCATAATTTCACGATAATCGGAATAGAAAAATCCTTGATTGACATTATTATTTAGCGGTGTAATTATAGTTTATTGTGACTTTAGACAATATTTCATTATTTTTTAAATCCTTCTTTATCATTTTATCCCAATCGCTTTTTGTACCGGTATAGTTTATCGTCGTTAATTTATTGCAATTCATAAAGGCTGCTTTTTCTATTACGGTTACGGAAGCAGGAATTGTAATATTTGTAAGTGCTTCACAATTTCTAAATGAACCAAGCTTGATTGCTGTCAGTAACTTAGGAAGCTTTATTTCTTTCAATTTAGTACAATTATAGAATGCACTTTTACCGATTGTTTTAATCGTATCTGGGAGTGTGATATTTTCCAGATTTTCACATTCATAGAATGCTTCTTCTCCTATTGATTCAAGTCGGTTCGGAAGTGTTATGTTTTTTAAACTTTTACAACCGTGAAATGTTTCCTTGTTGATTGATTTAATATTGGCAGGAAGTTTTATAGAAGTTAAATTTTCACAATCACTAAAGGCACCGTCATTTATTTGTTCAACAGAGTCGGGAAGGTCGATAAATGTCAGGTTTTGACAATCATAAAATGCATTTTCACCTATCGAAGCGATGTGATTATGGAAGTTTATATTTTCAAGATTGCAGCAACCGGAAAAAGCAAAATCAGCGATTGATATAATGTAATCAGGAATATTTATGCTACCGGAAGCAGACGGGTAAGCAATTAATTGTTTTTTATCTTTTGAAAGCAACATAGCTTTTGTTTCGTCAGTACAAAAATTTTTGCTTTTATTTGATACTTCAAATGTTTTGAGACTGCGACAGTGGTAAAATATTTCACGGTCTAAAGTGGCATTATCAGGTATTTTTATGCTTTGTAATCTTATACAATCAGAGAATGCCCCCATGCAAATAGAGGTAACAG
>JAXJQT010000190.1:0-8021 GCA_036311025.1 Spirochaetota bacterium | reverse complement strand
TTTATAAAAGAACAGTAAACAGTTAAACATTCCGTTAAAAAGGCACACAACCACCGCTGAAACTCCGATAAGCCACCATTGCTTTTTTTCTTTGATAAAAGATACACAGCACATTATCAATGCCCAAATCAAAATATTCAATGCCAACGGAGTCAATAATTCAAAAATGTTGTTAGGGATTTCAGTTCTTAATACTTGGCTTACAGAAAATACTGTGTTTGTACCGAAAAGAATCGCCGCTGTTTTTAACCAAATCGGCATTTTTTGTTTTAACGAATCTAAAAACAACACCGGCAATGCACAAAGTATCACACCTAAAAGTCCTTGATAATCTAACAAGAAGTAATAGAAAAAAACTTGATATGATTCTATGTGATTATACGGAAAATTTTCCAACTTTCCGAAAAGGAACACACAAACGCCACAAATCACCCCAGTGAAGAAATAATAATGAAAAAATCCTACTCGTTCTTCATGATTTGTGAGTGCCAAAATCACCGGCAATACACACGCACAAAGTAACGGATAAAACAAAAGCGTTATAATATCCATTTTATTTCCTCCACAAAACTATTGATTATCAATACCTATTGTAAATACAAGGTTAGAATTGAAATTCTTCTCTTTTAACATTTTATAAAGATCTACACCCAACGAAACAACTGCTTTTACCGGAATAAATCTCGGAGCGACTTCCAACTTTATACCAGCACCGAGTCCCGGACAAAGATGTAGTAAGTCTCGATTTATAATATAGTTTTTATAATCACCGTCTTTCATTATTTCCCCATAGTTTTGAGCTAATCCCATATCCACAAAGAAAGACAAATCTGCATCCCAAATTAACTCTCGTTCTATTGTTAAGCCCAAAAAGTTCGGTGTTTTAAATGTAAACAACGGCAAGCGATATCCTAAGTTCAACATCCCACCGGCATATCCGGTAAAATCTCCGACATTCTCAAACATTTCATAGTCAACATCTTGTTCCCAAACTCGGCGTGTTACCGGCGAATAAATACTTTCGTCAATCGTTTTATAATCATCTTTTGTATTCATACCGTTGTAATAATAGAACAAGCGAAACTTCATTGCAAACAAATGGCGTTTATAGAAATTATAGTTCATTTTATATGTCAAATGAGTTTCTACCTGAATAGTATTTTCCACAGATTTCCACGGATTATCATCTGCAAACCAGCTTGATCCCTTTTCATAAGCCGTTTTATAATGAAAAAATCTCTGATGTATCGTATTTGACAAAGCAATATTATAAGTAAGTCCTTTTGCCAATGTTCCGTAACGAGAGATTGTATTGTTTAACGAAAAGTTTAATGCACATTCATTAAAGAAATATTTCAATCCGAAATCAGTAAAGTCAAGTGACGTTTTTGCTTTATGGTCTCCTATATAAAAACCAAATGCCGGAGTAAAAGAGTAGGTCAGTCCGATTTCTTTAAACGGTACTGAAAACTTTGTATTAAAATTCGGAGAATAATACATCAAATATTGACCCAAAAAATCAAACGCAGAATTATCTTCACGAATTATTACTCCGGTCTCTTCGTTGTGCTCAAGTCTATAACTAAATCCCACCCACGGCGTAATTTCAAAATGCTCTGCTACCGGAATAAGAAGTGAAGCCGCCGTACTCGGCATTACTTTGTGAATCGGAACTTCATAGTAGTAATCATCACTTTTATCATCCCACGCAGCAATGTATTCATATACAAACTTCGCATTTGCATAAAATTGAGCACTACGCCATGGCAATTTATAACCATACAATCCATACAAACTAAACTCTGTTACATTTTCATCATTCCAACGTTCTTCTGTCCACGATGTAGCACCTATAGGAGCCAAACCCGGAGCATAATCGGTAACAACGTAGTTTGGAGCCGATGTTTCAAAAGAAGCTTCGACAGAAAGCGTCATGTCATCACGATTAAGAAATTGATTATCTTTATAGTCTACGGAAAAATCCAAAGAGTCATCGCAACTGAATGCACCTTTTACTCCCAAATATTTACCGTATCCGCCTAAATTGTAGTTTCTGAAAATGACACGCGGTTTTATACCGGCTTTGTTTCCGTAAGTAAAAAACGGAACTATCAGAAATGAATATTTTTCCTGAAGTATAATTGTCACGGCAACAGTATCATTTTCTCCTTCAGATTCTGTAACTTCGACTTTCTCTATAATCTTATCTAATGCAGTAAGTTTTGATACAACCGATGATTTTATAGATTCATTCCAGTTTCCGCCCACAGAAATACCGGCAACTTTTAATAAATAATTCTGATTTGTCTGTTTCAAACCTTCAAAACGGATTTCTCCGATAGTTTGTGCTGAAACACCGATAATTGATAAACATAAAAAAACAAATAGCAAACAAACTTTTTTCATTAACTTCCCCTTACCTTAGGTGTTACAGGTTAATCTTCATTTTGCTTATTTCAGATATTTGGCTATACCCTTGCGGAATCTCTGCTTCATAGTTATCCCCTTTTTCAAGAGTTACCTTTTTTACCAAAAATGTCATCGATACCGGCGATGATTCTGATGTTATTTTTAGCTTTTGCGGCATATCAATTCCGTCGTTTTCTGAAAATACCAATGTATTAATATCCAAAGGGTCAAAATATTGATTACTTGCTTTTGCATGAATAATACGACCGTTTTTATCAAAATCCAACTGATATTCTGAATTAATATTTGTCAGATTCAATGAAATATTTTGCTTTTCATCATAGTCAAACGACACTACTTGCATTTCCTCAGTATAAGGTATATTTCCCGTCAAAAAATACGCTACATCAATCGGGTCAAAATTAAGTCCGAGTAATTGTCCGAGATTTACATCTTCTGCCGGAAAGGTAATAAACTCCGATGCCGTATGATTTATCAACGTCATTTCTTTTGGGTTTATAGCAATATCAAATAGTTTTTTTGATAAAACAGAAAAACGCAAAATAGTCTTTTTTTCTACATAGTTTGCAGATGCATTCATTTTTATATAGACAGACGGAATCAATTTATTTCCAGAAATCATTACGTTTGTATCTATATTTACAAACTCCAGTGCCTGTGAACTTTTCATCACACGTTTAAAAAGCACGTTCGCTTCGATATTTTCAGAATCTTTTACCTGCATCGTTTTACAACCTACCGGCAAAAAACAAACAATCATGCATAAAAATAATACTACAATTTTATATTTTGATAATTTCAAGACGCCCTCTCATTGACAATATTTTGAATATTTTGGTAATGTCTGATAAATAAATTAGTCGTCGTATGTTTATTTTCTATAAGAGATACAGAAAAATACGACTGTTCCAAAAAATTACGTTAAACTATCATAATTCGAATTGATAGACAATTATTTTCAAGAAAATCTATAGCAGTTTTTCTGTTATGAAAGAATAAAAAGAGGTAAACAATGAGAAAATTATTACTTAACGCATTGCTTTTAACAGTAATGTTATCTTTGACATCATGCTTTTCTATGAATATTGCAATGAATGCAAACAAGGAAAGCGGAACATTATCTATTAATTATTCGTTCGATGATGATGATTTCGAAATATTATCACTGGTTTTGTCTACAATCCCGGGCATCAACGGAGAACCTTTCGACCCTTCAGTTTTAATCGATCAAAATGAGTTTACTACTTATTTCAACAGCATGAACATGAAAGACTTGAAATTGAAAAATGCAGCAATCACACAAAAAGACGGAAAATACACAGGAGCTTTGGCTGTAGATTTTAAAAATCTTGACCAATTACTGACTCAGTTCCCGGTTGCAGATAAAGGCTTTAGCTTATCAAAAGACAAAAATATTTATACGTTTGCCGAAAATCTCGACTTATCACAAATGGGAGATGTAGAAACATTAGAAAACTATATTTTGTTAGTTAAAGAAGATAAACCTGATTGGTACAATCGCTTTATGGAAAGCAACTTTGCCATAAACGTAACAACTAAAACTCCTATTTTAGAAGCTAAAGGTATTTCTCTTTCAACAGATAAGAAAGCAGCATCTTACACTTTCAAATCTAAAGATATGCTCGGTGAATCTAAGAAAAAGTTAGAGTTTTTATTGAAGTTCTAATAGTGCAATAAATCTGCAAATGTAGCATCTGTAGCAATCGCAAGATTGTCAGGTGCTATTTTTATTTGCAGTCCGCGTAACCCGCCGCTGACAAACAACGTTTCATGTAATTGTGCCGTTTCATCTACAAAAACAGGATATTTTTTCTTCATTCCAAGCGGCGAGCATCCGCCTCGAATATAACCGGTTAACGTAAATAAGTCTTTTACTTTCACCATTTCAACACTTTTATTTCCGCTTATCGCTGCAGCTTTTTTCAAATCTAAATCATAAGCTCCAGGAATACAAAAAACATTAATTCCGTTTTTGTCACCGTTTGCAACAAGGGTTTTAAATACTTGATCTACATTTTGACCGCAAGTTTGTGCTACATGTATTGCATCAAGATGTTCTTCATCGACTTCATACTCAATCAATTCGTAAGGTAATTTTAATGTATCTAAAAGTCTTGCCGCATTTGTTTTGGTAGCCATATTATTCCCTTATTTTTTACGAAGAATATAACGCAAAAACGCTTTCATATTATTAACGGCAACATCCTTTTCAAAAGGCGTTACAATTTTCATAGAAAGATTTTTATATTCCCAATTATTATAATATTCCGTACTGAGTTTTACATTTCCGCCCGGTAAATCTTGAAACATCCATCGTCCATAAACATGATTTACACGCTGACAATCTTTTTCGGCAGCTTTTACGTCCATTCCGTTGTATGGTTTCCATTCTAAAACCTGTGTGTCTGTTGTGGAATCTGTAGTCATCAAAATATGGTAATCTCTGTCTTTCATCGGCGAAAAATCTATTCTGCAATAAACCACAATTCCTTTATCTGTTTCTTTAACCGGATAAAATGCCGTCGTTTTTACAAAAATTTCTCGATACTTTTCATAATCTAAAATGATTTTCATCAAATCGGCTGCTTTGTAGCCATAGGATTTATCTACAATCGCTTCCGTTTTATAATAATTACAACCTTCACCGTCAGAATAATACAACGTTACCTTTTTATCTTCACGTGATTTTTCCCATTGAATATTGTCAAAATGAGAACCGAAAGAAAAAAAAGTCAGGCTTGTAAATATGAGAATAAATATAGTTTGCTTGTTCATATTAATGTGCGTTAATTTCATTTAAATAACTTTGCCAAGTCCTTTCTTTTATGTTATAAGTTCCTTACTTTCCTACATCCAGGAAAGTATTTTGTCTTTTAGCAAAAAACAAATATTTTAGGAATTTATTTTTGATATTTTAATAAAAAGGATGGGTATATGAAAGATTTAAAAAGAACAAAAATTGTTTGTACTATCGGACCTAGCTGCCATGACGTTGAAAAATTGAAAAAAATGTTAGCAGCCGGAATGAATGTTGCACGTTTTAACTTTTCTCATGGAGATCATGAAGAGAAAAAAAGTCAAATGGATGTTGTAAAAGAAGCAGTTAAACAATCAGGTATTCCTTGTGCATATCTTTTGGATACAAAAGGACCGGAAATCCGTACAGGTGGTGTACTTAAAGACGGTAAAAAAATCCAACTTGAAGCAGGAAAAGAAATTCTTTTGACTGTAAAAGATTATGAAACTTTTGAATGTTCTGCTGAAAAAATCGCATTATCTTATAATCTTCTTCCAGAAGATATCAGAAACGTAGGAATTACAGATAAAACTTATGTTTACATCGCTGACGGTGTATTCAAATTAAAAGTTCTTGAAGTAATGCCTAACGATGACATCAGATGTCTTATCGAAGCCGGCGGAGAATTGGGTGCAAGAAAGAACGTAAACGTTGTAGGTGTTCACACTCGTCTTCCTGCTATGGCAGAAAAAGATAAAGCAGACTTGGCAATGGGTGTTAAAAACGGAATCCACTTTGTTGCAGCTTCTTTTATCAGAAAAGCTTCTGACGTTATGGAAATGAGAAACTACTTAGCATCTGTAGGCGGAGCTGATGTTAAAATCATTTCTAAAATCGAAGATGATGAAGGTTTGTCTAATATCGATGATATTATCCGTGTTTCTGATGGTATCATGGTTGCTCGTGGAGACTTGGGAGTTCAAATTCCTATCCAAGATATTCCTTTGGCACAGAAAAAAATCATTGCTAAATGTAATGCTGCAGGAAAACCTGTTGTTACAGCAACTCAGATGTTGGATTCTATGATTAACAATCCACGTCCTACAAGAGCTGAATCTAATGACGTTGCTAATGCTATTTTCGACGGTACTGACGCAGTTATGCTTTCAGGTGAAACTGCTAACGGTGATTGGCCAATCGAAGCTGTTACTACAATGGCTACTATTGCAAAAACAATCGAAGATTCTGAAGAATATCGTGCTACAACAAACAAATATATGGAACTTCACCCAGCTAGAAATATTGCAGAAGCTACAGCTAAAGCTACTTATATTTCAGCTAAAGAACTTAATGCCGAAGTTATTATCGCTCCTACAATGAGCGGAAATACAGCTAAACAAATCAGTAAGTTCAGACCTAAACAAATCATTTTCGCTCCTACAACTTCTGAAAGAGTTGCAAGACAATTAATGATTCTTTCCGGTGTTTACTCTGAAGTTGTTGATGTAATCGAAGATACAGATGCTTTATTTGATAAATCAATCAATTTAGCTCTTGAAAAAGGCTACTTAGATAATTTCGAAAAAGCAGTTATCTTGGCCGGAGTTCCTAACATCATGAAAATCCACACAGCTTGCAAAAAACAATGCAGAGCAGACAAAGGATTCGGATGTTCAGCAACAGGTAAAATCGCAAAAGTTGCTAATGCTGAAGAAGCTAAAAAAGTTGCAGAAGGTTCTATCTTGTTGACTGCAAAATTGGATGAATCTTTCAAAGGTGCATTGAAAAATGTAAAAGGTATCATTCTTGAAGATTCTTCAGAGTTTTCTTTTGATGTATTAAAAGAAGAAAATACCAACTTAACAGCTATGGTTTCTGGCGTGAAAAACGCTTCAACATTGTTTGAAAACGGTGAAGAAGTAATCGTAAGCGGATGCGAAATGAGCATTTATTCAGGTGCTGTAAAATAAGTTATTTTTAACATTTTTAAAAGCTGTCCTTTTAGAAGTCAAAAACTTCGAGGACAGCTTTTTTTATTTTTTACTACAAATCAAATACTGCAAAAAATACTTTTCTTTTCATTAAAAAGATGTATATAATTTGCCTACATTTTTTATTTATAGGAGCCATAGAATGAAAAACAAAATCAAATTATTCGTAGTTTTAATGCTTTTATGCCAATTGTCTTTTGCTTTTGCACAAACAAAGAAAACTCAACCAAAAGCTGCTGATGCAAAAGAAGTAAAAGCAGAAGAAAACCAAGAAGCTGAAGCACCAAAAACTAAAACAGAAGAATTAAATGCTAAAGTTGCTGAGTTAGAAACAGCAAACACTGAATTGCAATCAAAAATTGACACTTTAACTTCTGAAATCACAACAGAAGAAGATGCTGCTTTAGAAATTCAGAAAAAAATAGCTAACATTACTGCTATGACAGAAAAAATCAGTGCTGAATCAACAAACATCTTATTTTTGTCTGAAGTTGCTATCGATGCTGATGCAAAAGCTAATGCCGTAGCATCTTATGAAAAATTAACAGCAACAAAAGAAAAATTAGCAACAGAATCAGCAAACTTAAAAAAAGAACTTACTGAAAAAACAAACACTATCATGCAAAAAAGATACGAACTATCTGATGCAACTTATAAAATCAATGCAAATACTTTTGAAATCAAAAAAATTAAAAATGAAATTGATGCTATTGCAGCTCAAAACTCATTACTTGCAGATTCTGTATCTCAAGGCGATGCTTTAATAACTGAAGCAGAACTTTTGGTTCCGGCAGAAGAACAACCAGCTGAAAACGAAACTGCAGCTGATGCCACTGAAAAAG
>JAXJQT010000189.1:0-4929 GCA_036311025.1 Spirochaetota bacterium | reverse complement strand
ATTTGAATCATGGGATTGTTTGGAATTTGTATTGACTGAATATAAACAAAAAATAAAAGATACAATATGATGCATTGCAGTAAAGAATTCCCAATTACGCCTTTGGTCTATTTTTTGATAACTTTAATAAACAAATCAGTAAATGAAAAACTTGATAAGTTTATACCTTTATTCCTTGATGCCGGAGCAGATTTTTATGAACACACAATATATGGTTCAGCAAATGAAATACTTCGAAGATGATTTCTTAAACCTTTGCAGGTTTGGAGAGAAAACATCAAGTGCTCATTTTCGATATCGTAAGTAAGCTATTTTCAATATCGTCAGTAAGCTATTTTCAATATCGTCAGTAAGCTATTTTCAATATCGTAAGTAAGCTATTTTCAATATCGTAAGTAAGCTATTTTCAATATCGTCAGTAAGCTATTTTCGATGTCGTCAGTAAGCTATTTTTGACATCGCAAGTAAGTTATTTAGTTTTAGAAATATATTTCTATTTCTTATCTTTTTACATTCCATGTATACTGAAATACTTCGAGGATAAAACTCAACTTAAAAAAAACTTTCAAAAACTGTTTTTATATCTGACGGAATTTTTGTAAGGAATTCCCATTCATTTGTGTTCATATTTTTAAATTGTGTAGGAGATATTCTAAATATCGGTAAAGGTTTGTCCACTCCTTTCAACATATGTTCGAATATATAACTGGATAACAATTTGTAATTTATATCAGTCATCTGTTCTTCAATATTTAAAAGTTCTGTCGGTAAAAAATCTTTAGCTTTGCTTATTAATTCATTATACGGAAAACCAAAAAGATTCTCTGCTAATAAATTATTAATCATAGGACCAAACAACATTGTTGTTCTTCCGTGTTCTTTAGATAAAGCTTCTATTCTTGCTGCAATATTAATTACATTACCAAGATACGTTTCTGCTTTCTTGCCGTTAATTACTTGGGTTTCTATTTTTTCAACATTACCGCTTTCTAATCCTATTCCAAAAAAATCTCTACCTTCAGAAGGATACAAACCGGAATCTTTTTTATCCAGAAAAAAGTCATTAAAATATTTTCTTGCATGTTTTAACAGCAATAAACCTATTAAATAAGCTTTTACATAATGATTTTCTCCAAAGATAATACATAAAAAGCCATCGCCTTTGGAATTAATATAAAAATCATCAGCTTTGCAAAAAGCACTCGTCACTTGTAATCCGTACTCATAAATATTTTTTATCATATTCAAAAAGTCCGGATTCATTGAATACTTTTTCATCAGCGGAGTAAAATTTCTTATATCCAAAATAATAACCGAAGAATTAATTTTATCGATATCATTCATAAAAATCCCCTTCCCGTAAAAATTATGCTATCAAGAATATACTCTTGATATAAAAAAAGAGTTGCAAAATCATGCAACTCTTTTCTAAGACAGCTAAAAATTAGTTAATAGCAGCTTTTAATTCTTCTACTTTGTCAGTTTTTTCCCAAGGGAAAGAATCACGTCCAAAGTGTCCGTAAGATGCTGTTTCCTGATAAATAGGACGCAACAAATCTAAAGTTTTAACGATTCCTGCCGGAGATGCGTCAAAAACTTTCTTTACTGCTTCTTCAATTTTTTCTTCTGCAACTTTTGCAGTTCCGAATGTATCAACAGTGATAGATACAGGGAAAGGAACTCCGATAGCATAAGCAAGCTCAACTTCACATCTTTCACACAATTGTGCAGCAACAACATTTTTTGCAATGTAACGAGCCATATAAGCTGCTGAACGGTCAACTTTAGAAGGGTCTTTTCCACTGAAAGCACCGCCACCGTGTCTACCCATACCACCGTATGTATCAACGATGATTTTTCTTCCTGTCAAACCAGAATCTCCGTGAGGTCCACCGACTACAAAACGTCCTGTTGGGTTGATAAAGTATTTTACGTTTTCATCCAACAATCCAGTTGGTTCAAGAACCGGTTTAACAATTTGGTCGATGATTGTTTTCTTGATTTCATCGTAAGAAACATTGTCATCATGCTGATGAGAAACAACAACTGTATCGATTCTTACTGGTTTATTGTTTTCATATTCGATTGTTACCTGGCTCTTAGAATCTGGACGCAACCATTTGATTGCACCGCTTTTTCTAAGTTCTGCAGCTTTCAACAAAATTTTATGAGAAAGCATTACAGGCATAGGCATCAATTCCGGTGTTTCGTTACAAGCATAACCAAACATCATACCTTGGTCACCGGCACCTTGCTGTCCTTTAAATTCTTCCAAACCAACACCGGATACACCTTGAGAGATATCAGGAGATTGAGTATGAATTACGTTCATTACAGCCATTGAGTCAAAATCCAGACCGTATGCTGCATCTGTATAACCGATTTTACGAGCAACACCACGTACAATTTCTTGTACATCAAGTACAGCTTTAGTTGTGATTTCACCACCAACCATTACCATACCAGTAGTAGTAAAAGTCTCACAAGCTACTCTTGATTTTGGGTCTTGTGCTAAACAAGCATCAAGAATTGCATCAGAAACTTGGTCAGCAAGTTTATCCGGATGTCCTTCACTTACTGATTCTGAAGTAAATAAATATTTTCTATCAGTCATTTTTATAACTCCTTAAATAATTTTCTTAATTTTTTTAGAGGCACATAATAGAACAAAAGAAAATAAAAAGCAAATTATTTTAATACAGATAAGAAATGATATGTTTTATTTGTAAACAGAATAATCAGCTAAAATCATTTTCTTAAATCAGCCACTACTTGCTCAAACTTAACTGAATCGTTTAGACCGAAATCTTCCAATATAGAATCTTTATATTCCAAATCCTCATCACCGTCAGTCAAAATATTATCAATGACATTTGCAAGATAAACTATTTTCACTAACATAATTTTGTCGTCATCGCAGTTAAAAGGCTCTATCTGATGAGAAATAACATATGAAAGTTCCGGGCTTAAATCCCATTTTTCAGCCATTTTTTCACCGATTAAAAAAGAATTTGTTCCGGAAAGCAAGCAATCTAAAGTATTTTTATGCCAACCGTTATTCTTACAATACTCTTGAACTTTTCGTATTGTATTTTGATGCAAAGACAAAACTACAATTTTTCCGATATCATGCAGCAATGCACAAATGTAAGCATGATTTTCCAAATCTTGTAAATTATAAATTTTGCAAAGTTCTACCGCAATATTTGCAACCCTATGACAATGTCCCCAAATTTCTTCTTGAATTCTTTTGTCATATTTGTTTTCCAATGCTTTTAAAACACCGTAAGATTGAAGCAAATAATTTATACCTTTCAGTCCTAAAATTGAAATCGCAACATCTACACGTTCAATTTTGTTAATTCGCCGATAGGATGCAGAATTCACCATTTTCAAAATATCTATTGTCAATCCGGGATCTTTTCTGATGACAGAATCTAAATCTTTTAAATTCAAATTCTCATCTTCTACCATTTGCATGATTTTCCGGATATGTGCCGGAATCGGTGGAATCGAATCAATTTCTTTTACGACTTCTTCACTCAGCTTTTCACCTTCCTCACGGATAATAAGTGACAAAGGTAAATCGATTTTTACATGGGTTAAATCTTCATCCGAAATGAATTCTATATGTTTCTCACTTATTCCGATTTTACGAAACATCAATATCAGAATAAGAATTCCAAGTCCCGCCCCCTCCGAATTGTCTATAAGAGTATGAAACGTCTGCTCTATAGAGCGAAACTCTTTTGCCCTTTTTATTTTCGATAATATTCTTTCTCTTTCTACCGGTAAAAGAGGCGAATTATTAGAAATTACAATGAAAAGAAAAGAATCTTTAATTTTAAAATAAGCTTGAACATACAAATCAATTTTCTTTTGTATATCAAGATAATAATCCACATTAGATACAGTCTTCTCTTTAAAAAGTTTCATTCCATTTGAATAATCAATAGGATTTTTTATATCTAATTTCTCATCTTCAAAAAAAGCTCTTTTTATATTCGCCTTTTTTGCATTATTCAAAAGTTCCCTCACACAATATGAAAGTTGATCTAGAATCTTTGATTTACCGATATGATTTAAAAAAAGCTCAAGTACATGAAGAATATATTCTTCAGTATCTCTACCCAGTTTACATGTTTTTATGATTACGGGTTTACCGGTCTCTATAGCTTTTTGTATTTGTTCATCTGCATTATGATTTTCCACATCAACCACACTTTCATTCTAATGAGAGTCAAAAAAAAGCTGTAAACTATGAGATAATATTATCTCACTAGCTACAGCTTTTATATTAAAAAAGTATTTTTAGACAATACATTTTTCTTCAGTTTTTCCAGTAGGAGAAACAGAAGGAACCGGATCAAAGTAATGAGATTTTTCTACATTAACTGCAAGTTCTTTTACTTCGCCTGGTTTACAAACAACTTTCGGATCTACACGAGCAATAAGCTGTGAACCGTCAGAAGTTGATAAATACAAGTGCTGATCTGCACCCAATGGTTCTACTACATCGATAGTAGCTTTGATTCTGTCACTAGAAGAATTATCTTCATAGATATCTTCCGGACGAATACCAAAAATAACTTCTTTTCCGACATAAGCTTTTAATGCTTCTTGTTGTTTAGCTGTCGGAGTAACAGTAAAGTCTTTATGTTTTGCAACAACTTTTCCGCCTTCTTCAGCAATTTTTACATTGATGAAGTTCATAGGAGGAGAACCGATAAAACCGGCAACAAATTTGTTTGCAGGATTGTTATACAATTCCAACGGAGAAGCAATTTGCTGGATGTGACCGTTGTACATTACAACAATCTTATCAGCCATTGTCATAGCCTCTACCTGGTCGTGTGTTACATAAATCATTGTAGTTTGCAATCTCTGGTGCAATCTTGAAATTTCTGCACGCATTGTAACACGCAATTT
>JAXJQT010000188.1:0-6091 GCA_036311025.1 Spirochaetota bacterium | reverse complement strand
GTCCGGAATCTTCCGGTTCTGTTTGGGATTATTATATAAGATCAGAAGATATAAAATTTGAAGCAGGAAAAAATTATACTGTTTCCGTTGATTTAAAAGCTGATAAAGCGAGCGTTGTTGCGATTGCGGCGGCAAGAGCGGATATGTTTTTTACTGTCGGTACAGATTGGGCTACTTATACTTTTGAAACCGGTTATTTGGAAGCTGAAATTTCAAATGCAAACCAAAATTGTATAACAATCGGTTCCGGTTTGATAGGGAAGCTTTCTGTGTCAAATCTTGTTATTACTTCAATAGAAAAAATAGTAGAAGATGATAAATTACCGACTTTGAGCTTTTATATAGAAAAAGCCGGTATCGATGCTTATTTGAGCGATTCTTCTCGTGCCGAGCAGATTATCGAAGTGACAAAAGCAAAAGACGAAACCGAAACAAAACTTCTGGGATATAAGTTAAAACTCAATTCTACTCATGTGTCTTTACAATTGAGAGATTATGCTCCTGTTTCAGAAAATAAATTAAACAAGGCAACTTTTAATCTTGCAACAGACAATGAGAACTTGAATTCTGCCGTGGTGGCTTCGGTGGATAATTTATCAAATGACTACGTAAATTATTGGAATACAGCTTCTGTTATAGGAGAAAATAAAGATTGCGAGGTATGTTTCCCTTCATATTCAAAAGAGACTTCCGGTTTAGAGCAGTGTGCAGTAGAGGGAATAACAAAAGACGGGCAAACTGCCGGAAATACAATAACTATTACAAACTTTTCAATTACTAATGTCGCAGATTTGGCAAATACCGGAAAAACTTTTGCAATATCTATCAACGATAAATTTAACTATAGTGATACGTTGCCTTTTACACAAGAAGTAACTGTACCGGCGGAAAATAGTAAAGAAGCTACTTTTAATGTTCTTTTGGGAGATAAAGTTGGAGGGGAAAGCTCTTTTAATTGGGATAATGTAACTCGATTCTTGTATCAAAAGACTTCGGATGAATTTATCGATAATTCGAATGTAGTTAAATATGTTATAGCAGGAGACCAGAATAGTCCGACATATAAATTGGTTAATGAATCTGAGAGCGATGTTACTTGTATAATTACACTTACAAAAGACCTAAAGGTTGAGATTAAAGAAAAAGGTGATGTCGGTTCACAATCTAATCCGATTACAGATTGGGAAACATTGAGCCAATTATTAATGGGAAATTCAACAAATGAAGAGGTAACTCTTTATGTTGCAGGAGAGTTTCATGTTTCATCGATATTACAAACGTGTAGTCCTGCAAATATAATTCCTGTCGGAGATGTTAAGTTTACCAGAGGAAAAGATGTTGATGATGGTGATTTTTCCGGTTTTATGTTTCAACATGAAGGGGCGATGAATTTAGCATTAGGTTCAGAAGCCGGAATGATTACTTTTTCCGAAGATGAAGTTCAAACAGGCTCGACGTTTATAGATAGCTCTGCAGAAAGTTTAACATTGACAAATTGCGTATTTCAGAATTCATTAGACGGTACAGAAGACATACGTATTAGTGGAAATGCAACTGCAGTATATCTAAACGGAACTATAAATATAGGAAATATATTTTTCTCATCTTCAGAGGTAACTCCGATATATGTAGGTAATCTTTCTGCGGATAGTTTAATTGGTATTACTCTGTCAGAGCCGGAAAAGATGTTAGGAAAAACAATTTTACAGCCTATTGAGGGGAATACTGTTAACTTGACGAATTTTAAGCTTCTCAATGATGATTATACAATTACAAATGATTTCAAAATTGCGGAGGTCTCTACAGAATTAACAGTTAATTTGCAGGATGAAACTAATAACCTTAAACAGACTATTGGAGATTACATAGATGAAGTTGCTGGTGATGTAAACGAAAAGACAATAAGAATAACTGGTGTAGATGGCGATGTCTATATAAATGGTATATCTGAAGGTTTGGGGAAAGGTTCTTCTGATGCTCGTATAAATCTAGATTTAAGCGGAGTGACGGGATTGAGTGAAATCCCGGAATCAGCTTTTAAAGGTTGCGAGAACTTGGTAAGCATTACAATTCCTGCCGGTGTAACGACAATTGGAGATTCAGCTTTTGAAGATTGTAAGAACTTGGCGAATATTACACTTCCTGACTGTTTGGTTGATATTGGTGATGAGGCATTTTTGAATTGCGAGAATTTGGAATATACAGAATATAGTAACGGTTATTACCTCGGAAATGCGGATAATCCTTATTTAGCGTTTATGAGTTCTAAAGAAGCGACGGTAACTTCAATTGAAATAAATAATGCAACTAAAATAATAGCAGCCAGTGCATTTGCCTATTGTAATGAATTGGCGAAAATTAATATTCCAAACAGTGTAGTGACAATCGGAGCTCAGTCTTTTTATAATTGTTTTGCTTTAACAAGTATTACGATACCGAGTAGTGTAACTAAAATAGGAGTTCAGGCTTTTTATAGAATTACTGATAATTGCGATGTCTCTTATCCGAGTGTTTCTTTTGAAGATACAAATGGATGGTATTGCTTTGATTACGATGATAATGGGGAAGAGAAAAAAACATCTTTTGATGTTAAGGACACTGATAATTTTGAGAATTACTGTTACAATGATTGGTTCAAAGATGTTCAATAACATAGAGATTTATTTTTAGATAAAAAAAGCATACCGTAAAGTTTTTCGCTTTTAGGTATGCTTTTTTTGTTGCAGTTAATTATTTATTTATTTAGCTCGGCGTAAAGTTCTGATTTAGCTTTTATTACAGTGTCGATTAATGCGTCCAAGGCAACGATTGTTTTCTCATTGTTGCCAATAGTCACTTCCGCACCGCCGGAACGATGTGTTTTAGCTAGTCCGAACGATGTGTTTTAGCTAGCTCGAACAGTGTGTTTCATTAAGCCGGAACGATGTGTTCACGTTGCGAATAAAAAAAGCATACCGTAAGTTTTTCGCTTTTAGGTATGCTTTTTTTTATTGTTGTTATTTAATTCAATTCTGCGTACAACTGAGCTTTAGCTTTTGTCACGCAGTCAATCAAGTCATCCAGTGCAACGATTGTTTTTTCGTTGTTGCCTATAGTCACTTCCGCACCGCCGTTTTGCAATGATTTTTCTCCCAGTGCAATTTTTATCGGTGAACCGATAAGGTCTGCGTCTTTAAATTTAAATCCCGGAGACGCATTTCTGTCATCATAAAGAACTTCTATTCCGGCAGCTTTCAATTTTGCATAAATGTCTTCACAGATTTCTTTTACGTTGTTTTGGTTGTCTTTGTGCAATCCTATCAACTCTACTTCAAACGGAGCTATAGAAATAGGCCATAAGATTTTGTCTTCATCGGCACGTACTTCCAATACACTTGCAAGAAGACGACCGACACCGATTCCGTAACATCCCATAATCATCGGAACTTCTTTTCCTTCTTTATTTAGGTACATACATTTCATAGATTGTGTGTATTTTGTACCGAGTTTAAAAATATTTCCGATTTCGATACCGCGTTTTACGGTCAATGGTTTACCGCAACATGGACATGCTTCGCCTTCGTTTACGCTGGAAATATCCAAAACTTCGTCAGTATTCCAGTCTCTTCCGAAATTCGTGTTTTTTGTGTGTACATCAATTTTGTTTCCGCCGGCAATCAGATTGCTAGAACCGGCTGCAGATTCATCTGCTATGATACGAACTTTTTTACCGTTGAAAGTTTGTCCCACAGGAGATGCAAAACCTTTTACTATGCCGGCAACTTCAAGCTCTTCGTCTGTAGCAAGGAAAATTGTTTTTGCTTTCAAGTAGTTGCGTAGTTTTGTTTCGTTTATTTCCAAGTCGCCTCTGATAGCACAGAATGCCAATTCTTCACCGGTAGAGTATACGACAGCTTTTAATGTATGTTCTGCAGTAGTACCCAAGAATGTTGCTACTTCATCGATAGTTTTTTGTCCCGGAGTTGCTACATCTTCCATAGGCACCATTTCTTCTTTTATGTAATCACGTTTTGCTTTAGCGACTTCTTTGTTTGCACGGTAGTCACATGACGAACAGATTACCAAAGTATCTTCGCCGGCTTCTGTCACAGCCATGAATTCATCGGCACCCGAACCTCCCATCATTCCTGTGTCAGACGAAACGGCAAGAGCGTTGATTCCGCAACGTCTGAAAATCTTGTGATATGCGTCGTACATTTCTTTGTAATATTTTTCTAAATCTTCGTATGAATCATGGTAAGAATATGCGTCTTTCATTACGAATTCACGTACACGAATCAGCCCGCCTCGAACTCTCGGTTCATCACGGAATTTTGTTTGTAATTGGTAGACTTTCATCGGTAATTGTTTGTAAGAAGTTACGGCATAACGAATCAGGTCGGTAACGATTTCTTCGTGTGTCATGCTCAAAACCATCTTTCTGCCGCTTCTGTCATCAAAACGAAGTAATTCTTCACCTACGCTTTCATAACGACCGGACTCTGCCCATAATGAAGCCGGTACAGCTACAGGCATGTTGATTTCTTGACAGCCGGTAGCGTCCATTTCTTCACGAATGATATTTTCTATTTTTTTCAGTGAACGCCATGCAATCGGTAAATAAGTAAATATACCGGCACCGACTTGTTTTACATATCCGCCGCGTAATAATAATTTATGGCTTTTTAAATCAGCGTCTTTTGGCGTTTCTTTTGTTGTTTTTAATAAATATCCGGAAAGTTTCATTTTATCTCCTTGTTAATACGGAAAATATTGCATTGCAAATATTTTTATCTTTGCAATTAATAAAAACACGGCATTTTACAAAAAATCACAGGAAATGCAACGGAAAACAGTCAGAGTCTGTGTTATCTACTTTTGGCAAATCAAGTCTGCAAGTGTTCTTTGACCGAAATACGTTTCGATATTGCTTGCAAGTCCACGCCAGAGTGAATTCATTATACATTCGTCACCGTTGGGACATAAATTCTCATTGCAATCTGTCAATTGAATGTTGCCGTCCAGTGCGTGGTAAATATCTAACAGGGAAATCTCTTGGGGTGATTGAAGTAACGAATAGCCGCCTTTTGCACCTCGAGAAACTTTTACAAGTCCGGCTTTTTTTAATGAGGCGGCTATTTGTTCTAAATATTTTGAAGAAATCTGCTCCTTGTCAGCGACTTCTTTTATTTGTACGAGCTGACTCGGATAGTTTAGTCCGAGATTAATCATGAAGCGAAATCCGTAACGAACTTTTGCGGAGACTTTCATTAATCAATCCTATTTGCTTACGATTTCAATCATTTTTCTTAATGAAAGGGCGGCAGTTTCTTTGAACTGTTGTTCTACGGTTACGATGTTTTCCAACGCAGCTCCGGTCTGAATGTGTTGCTTTATGTTTTGCAATGATTTAAGCAAAAGTTCCGGTGTAGTTTTTGCCATGTTTGCACAAACAGAATCTTTAAGCATATAGATATTTTTTTTCGGGAACTCAACAGCCAGACGTTTTACAAAAGTGCTTTCTGTTCCTACAATCCAGCTGCTTCCGTCTTCAGATGCTGCTATTTTTTTCAAAATGTATTCTGTAGAACCGCTGTCGTCAGAATTATCAACAACGTCTTTTGTGCTTTCCGGATGAACGATAACTTTTGCGTCGGGATATTTCTTTCGCATTTCTGCAACGTCTGAAACGGTAAAGTTTAGATGAATCGGACAAAATCCGTCCCAGAGAATTACTTTTTCATTATTGTATGCGGCTATGTTTTTGCAATTTATGGTATCTTTTTCTGATAGCCCGAGTTTCATTGCTGTATTGATTCCTAAGTTTCTGTCCGGGAAAAATAAAACTTTTTTACCTTGATCCAGGTAATATTTCATGATTTTCTCGGCATTCGACGATGTACAAACGCTTCCGCCGTGTTTTCCGCAGAAACTTTTTAAGTCAGCATATGAATTCATATAGACAATCGGAGCGATGTTTTCATTGTCCGGCAAAGAAGCAAAGATTTTTTCTACATTTTCTAAGTCTGCCATGTTTGCCATCGGACAGTCGGCAGTAGGAACTGGAATTACGACTTTTTGACCGTCAAATCCTAAGATGTCAGCACATTGT
>JAXJQT010000187.1:0-1563 GCA_036311025.1 Spirochaetota bacterium | reverse complement strand
GCTTATCTTGTCCGCCGACACCGTTTTTCACGACAATTCCCTTGTCGAGAATTACCGTAACTACAGACTTCATAAGCGTTTCAAAATCCGGCGTACTTTCTTTATCAAGCAAAAGGCCGAATTTCTTTTCCCAATCCGGAAACTTCGCCGGCAAGGTCGGATATTTTTTTTTGTAATAATCTAAATAATAAGAAAAAAGCCCGATACTGCTTTGCTTAAAATAACCGTCAAGAAGTGTCGCTATCTCACTTTCGGAAAGAAGCCCTCTTTCACCCATGCGATTTTTTAGATTTTCAATGGTAAAGTTGTCGACATCGGTGGATGTATCCAATTGCGTCAGATAATTTCTGTAACAATCTTCATAAGGAACAGCCGTATCAACGCCCAGATTTACCAAAATGTCGGCCACATCCACCGCTTGAGCATATTTTTTTGTATCGGTATAAGTCTTTAACAGGTTGTTCATCCGTTCCAAAATCGAAACAAGCAACTGTCCGGTTTCTTCATTGCCGGTTTTGTTGTACTCACTCAAAGCTTTCATGTAGCCTTTAGAAAGTGACGCAATATCATCGTCTTTTATATTTGCATTGATATTTTCCGCCAAACTTTTGTAAGGATACACCTCTGTCACATTGCCTTTCGGCGTTTTGCAACCACACAAAACCAACATTACTAATATGAAATGCTTAATAATCGAAACGCACTTCTTTATTTTCATTATTACGCCCCACAGTCAAACAAAAACAGTTTTTCTCCGTTTCGCAATAAACGAAAATTAAAATCTGCTGATTTCACTAAACCGTCAGAAAAATAAAACTTTTGTTTTTTATAAGAAAAAGTTCCGCTTGCATTTTTAGAATCCGTATCAAAAAAACTGATATCATCCGGAATCGCAAGCCGTGCCGAATCACGTGCGGAAATCACCGTCCAACCTTTTGTCTTTGAGATATTTTTTTGTTTTACCATAGAGGCTGCTATTTTTCTTTTCTTCGTTTTGTCCGGATTAACGGCATATACACTCACATTTTTGTCTTTTGTTTTTTCTTGCATATAGTCATAAATTCCGTCTTTGTTTACGTCAAAATACGACTGTACCAGACCGTCGGAAAATGTTTTTTCAAAAATTTCATATTTTAAATCTTTGTCATTATCCCAATATTTTTCAATTCCGTCTTTTGCAAAAACTTCCTTATAATAATAAACTCCGGTCGTGCTCGAATATCCGGCTTCACATTGAACAAGCTTCCCGTTGCGGTAAACTTCGTGCATATCGGGAGTTTGGTTTTTATCCATATCAATAAATGCCTGTGCTATCACTCCGGATTCGTACAAAGCACGATATTCAAAATACCCGTCTCCGTCACGGTCTTTTTCTGTCATGACAACCTTTGCATTTGCAAACTTTGTTTTCACCGTTTCATTGTCAAAATACTCTTCACGATAATCGATAAGGCTGTCTTGCAATACCGGAAACGGCTGACTTTCGGTAAAAACAAAGGCACCTTTGACAAAGGCGTTTCTCTCTGTAATCTTTGAATCTTTTATAAATTCCGCAGTAAGCAG
>JAXJQT010000186.1:0-8083 GCA_036311025.1 Spirochaetota bacterium | reverse complement strand
GAAAGCTTTGTATCCGATGGAAGTCACTCTGTTTGGGATTGTTACACTTGTTAAACTTTTGCAATAACCGAAAGCGCAGAGTCTGATTTCAATCACACTGTTCGGGATTGTTACACTTGTTAAACTTTGGCAATAGGAGAAAGCCCTGTTTTCGATAGAAGTTACGCTCTCTGGAATTATTACACTTATTAAATTCTTGCAACAGGTGAAAGCTTCGTCTTCGATAGAAGTCAGACATGTAGTGTCGCTTAAATCCAAACTTATCATTATATCAAGATTATTTAAGTCTTGTAATGTTTCGTTTATTGCAATTAATGTTTCATTGTTAATTTTGCCGTTTATTTTTATGGTATGTTTACCGGCGGATAGATTTTTCAGTACATCACAGATGTCTGTTGCTGTCGTATTAATTACTTGGTCAGATGTTGAGTCATTTTTCATAATTTTTGTCTCCCTTGTATTTTTAGCATAGGTGTCAGACCTTAATTCTGAAATCTCAGCTAACACCTTCGTCGTTCACAGATGTTATAACATCCGCGGCTATCATATCTTGATAGCGTGGAAAAAATTAAATCAAATTTTCTGCAATCAAAGAATTCATGGCTTTAATAACATTTGGTACTATTTCTGCAATTTCTTCTTCTTTTCCAATCCAGCCGTCATATATTTTTCTGCAAATTGAAAAATCTGTTCCATCTGGTTTTTGTAATCCAATTTTTGTAACAAGTTTGCTTCGGGCTTTTTTAATTTCATCTTCTGTGAGTGCAGCATCTTTTACTTTAACATTTACACCATCTTTTGCATATAAAATACAACATTTGAAAACACTTAAATCCTGACGTTCAAAGCCAAATGCAAGAATGAGCTTAGTCCAATCATTTTTTACAAACCTGAGCGTATAATTTTTATCACCAATGTTCGCCTTTGATTCGATCTTAAAGTCTTTTTCGACAAAAGTTTCTGTCGCTTTTTCTTTTATTTTTGAAATAAGAAGCCGTGCTCTTTCAGTAACAACATCAGAGTAGAGTGAAGTTATGCTTTTTGTAATTTCGATGTTTTCATCTTTGCTTAGTAATGAAATCAATTCTTTCTTGTCCATACTTGTACCGTCCTGTCCTGTAAGTTTATTAATCTGATTGTAAAATGTTATGAGCGTTTCTCGCAAAAGCGGAAATCTTGCCGCTTCCATAGCACATCTTTCTATCCACAGGGAGATGTGTTTTTTATAGGAAATCTGATTCCAAAAATGATAGTCCTCTTGTTTTAAGTTTTCTTCTCCGGCAGATTCTTTGCTTGGACTACGACCTGACAGAGTAAGATAAAGAATATAATTCCTGTTTGGATAATTTTGATTTACATAATTTCTATATCGTAGCAGCTGTTTGTTTTGGTCGTCTGCATAAATTTTATTTTCTATAATAAATGCGAAAGAACCTTGTGATTCAGTTGGAATCGTAATAAAAATGTCAATTCTGCCACCGGTTTCATTTTTATCATTTCTTGCTCCAATGTCTTTTTCTATTTCAACTACTGCGTCTTTGTACTTGAAATCCGTAGGTAAATTATCTAAAGCAAGGTTTTCTATAAACAGTTGTAAAAATCTTTCATTGAACCCATGTGATGCATTCGGTTTTAGTAGATTTGCTATCATTCGTGAAAAAATCAGTTCATCGTGACCAATTCCTAGTACTCTAAAAAAATTATAATTTCCACCGGTTGCTTCGAGAATTGCAGCACTTCGTTCTTTAATATGTTGAACATTTTTTATTAAAGTTTTAATTTCAGCTTCATCGAATGGATAATTGTCTGACATATAATTCTCCTTTTGTTCATTATACGCCATTTTCTCACATTTAACTGAAAAAATGGCATATTTGCATAATTATAACTAATCTACTTCTACAACACCATGATTTCCCAAAGAAGAAATCTTCGAAATAGAGATCCCGGTAGCTTCGGCAAGGCCTTCTTTTATACAAAGGTCAATGTGTTTTGAGCTGTCCTTTACAACTTGAAAACGTAGTCCTTTTAATACTCCACCATAAGATTTTGTTGTTTCGTAATAAACGATTTCTTTTGACATAAATATGCCTCCTTTATTTACAGAGGCTATAACATCCGCGGCTATCATATCTTGATAGCGTGGAAAAAATTATTAAAAAAGTTGCAGTTTAAAAGTTAAAAATGTTTTCATAAAAAAAGGTCCTTTCCGTGATTCTACCACACATATCTATCCTATTTAACTTTTTTATTTCCCTATCACGAAATGATAGCGAAGCATGTTATAATGCCGATATGAAACAGAAAAAACAATTGAACAAAAAAATGCTTGAACGGCTTATCATTATTCACAACGCAATCAAGTCAGGACTTTATCCCAACAATCAGCAGTTACAGCGGCTTTACTGTGAGCAGACCGGTTACAGTAAAGTCGGCGAGGCGACAATTAATCGTGACATTGATACGCTTCGTACTTATTTTAATGCACCTTTGGAATTTGACCGTACAAAAGGCGGTTACTATTACAGTGACGATAATTTTGAGTTCGCACTGAACAATATTTCAGCAGATGATATTTTTTATTTGACGGCAGCGAAAACACTTCTTTCAAGTTTTGACGGAAGTCCTGTTTACAAGGCGATTTCTGAAGTAATTGATTTTGTAACGGACACACAGGGAATCGGGAAAAGCTCTCTTTTAACACGCATTGCAGTTCCGCCGAGCCCCAAAATTCTGACAAATGAAGAAAACTGGAAAAAAGTTTTGTGTTCTTTGCAAGAAAATGTGATTGTCGAGTTTGATTATAACGGCAGATGGAATACAGAAACAACTCACAGACGAATTGAACCATATCAAATTCTTATGGACGACGGAATGTGCTTTTTATTCGGTTATGACTTGAATAAATATGCAGAAAGAATGTTTTCTCTAAACAGAATGAAAAACGTTGTCGTAACTGATGAAAAGTTTGAACTTCCGGAAGATTATGATTTTTCATCTCGATGCGGCGGCGGTAAATTTGGTTCATTTATCAACGAAGATTCTGTTGATTTTACAATCGATTTTTATGGAAACGCCCGACAATATGTAAAAGAATGCATTTGGGCTGATAATCAAGTTATCACTGATTTCGATGATGACATGAAGACAAGAATAGAATTTTCTTCTACTCAATGGCTTAAAGTAAAAGAATGGATTTTAGCTCAAGGAGAAAATGCCGTTCCGATTGCACCGGACTGGTTTGTAGAAAACTGGAAAAAGACGATAAAGACAATGTTAGAAAAATCAAAGAATTGTTGAAAACAATATACCGGAAAAAATGTTTTTTCATTTCTATTTTTTTAGCTTACGTAGGTCTGTAAAAAACAAAAGGAGCAGAATATTTTTTCGCTCCTTTTTTATGTGTACTCATCGTTGCTTTCGCTGAGTATTATCAAACGAACACATTGCAAATCCCAAATTCTAATGCCTATATTTTTACTTCTTTCATATTGTATGAGTATATTATAAAGGAAGATTCTTTATTTGATGAAATTTTCTTTTAAAGAAATATCGCAATTATCTAGCAATAAATATCTGTAAATGTTATACAAAGCAAATACTTAAAATGATTAGGATGTGTACAATATGAAGAAAACAGCAATATTTATCAGTTTATTGTTCGTCGGTCTTTTTGCATTTGCAGAAGAATTGTCCGTAAATACTTTTATGACACCGGAACAAATCGAGCGAGTAAAAGCCGGTGAGATTATCACAAGAATGTATATCAAATACGACCAGCACAAAGAAGCTACCGATTTGGATTTGCCGGTACCGTCAACTTCTTATGCTCCGGTAAATTACAAAGATTACCAGATGATTACTGACGAAAAAGCGTTTTTGCCTTATGAGCTTAACGATGAAACTAAGTTGACTTTCTACAATACAATCAGTGACGCAAATAAGCTTACCGGAATGCAATATTATTCAAGAAGAGCCGACGAGGTAAAAACTCTTGTAATCAATGCTTATCCGACAACTAAAAAATGGATGAAAATAAAAAATCAACAACCTATGACTGAGATAAAGCCTCACATTACCGGATATTTCCGCCAAAAAGATAATAAATTCGGTTTGATGTCTTTTCAGGCTGATTTATATAATGAAAGAAATAATTTTGTTATGGTAAATACATGTAAAACACCGATTCCGTTTGTTTGCTTTTCTGATGAATATAAAACAATTACTTATTTTATATATGACGAAGAGGCAAAAGGTTTTTATATTTATACAGCGTTCCTTCTTGTGATTCGTTCAGATTCATTCATTAACGGCAAAGGAATCATGACGTTAAATCCGACAACTTTTTCTAATCGTTTAAGAGCGACTACTACTCATATAGGAATATTGTTGGGAGCAAAAGATTGGGCTGATAAACGCAACCCATGGGATTATGCTAAATTGAGAAGCGGCGGATATCGAAATTATTAAACGGATAAAAAAATGAAACTAAAACCATTTTTAATTTTTATTTTATTTGCATTATGTACTGCTGTCTATGCTAACGAAACCGTTGCTCCGGCAGCGGAAGAAACAAACGTACAAGAGCAAATCAAACTGGAAGATGAGTTGCTTTCTATGAAAACAACTTCTGAATTTGACGCTCGATTTGATTCTCCGGCAAAAAAATTCTATTTCTACAAAGGCGGTGTTGCCATTACCGAAAAAGAATTTGAAGCAATCGTTGATGATCCGTCACTTGCGGAAAACAGAAAAAAACTTCGCCAGACTAAAGTTACAGGTTTTTCTACCGTGGGGATTCTGGGCGGCTTGAGTGTTTGTTTTATGATTCCGTCTCTTGTATTCATCATCAGTCAGGCAAACAGTACATGGAGTGAAAAAGGCTACAACACTTGGCTTGATTACTATAACAGTGAATACACTTACGTATTTTTGCCGGGATTGATAAGCATTGTTCTTACCGGTGTATTTGTCGTATCTACATTGTTTGCATTGGCGTTTACACTGTACGGTATTCATAAATATTCTGCCAATGAAACACTGTATCAATCGGTAATAAAGCGTTACAATCTCAAAATGCAAGAGAAATACAAGTTGCAGCCGAACATTGATGTAAAAGTTGATTCAGAAAATAATGAAACGCTGGAATTATCAATAAAAATGAAGATGTAATTATTTAAAGAAGCTGTTTTTTGGGTATTCCCCGGAAGCAGCTTTTTTTTATTTGCTCGTAATCGTCTAACTTTAAACGCAAAGAAAATCAAACTTGAAAATCATGTGTCATAATGATATAAAATCGCATTATTACTATAAATAATGAAGAAAAAATCCGGGAGATTCATAATGGAATGGAAAGAAGCTGAAAAATCGATAAACTTTCCTAATGCAGAGAAAGAAATTATCAATAAGTGGGAAAAAGATAATACATTCGAAAAAAGTCTTGCACGAAACAAAGGTCGCAAAGAATTTGTAATCTATGACGGTCCTCCGTTTGCTACAGGATTGCCACATTACGGGCATATTTTACCCGGAACGATTAAGGATATAGTGCCGAGATATCAAACAATGAAAGGTTATTATGTTCCTCGTCGTTGGGGATGGGACTGCCACGGATTACCGGTGGAAAACCTTATAGAAAAAGAACTTAACCTAAACAGCAAAAAAGAAATTCTTGCTTACGGTGAAGATAAATTTAACGAAGCTTGTCGTGCCAGTGTTTTAAAATATGCTGACGAATGGGAAAAATCTGTAACCAGAATGGGACGCTGGGTAGAATTCAAAGGTTCTTACAAGACAATGGATGCCGACTTTATGGAAACAATATGGTGGGTATTCAAAACATTGTGGGAAAAAGGTCTCATTTACGAAGGTTTTAAAATTTTACCTTATTGTTGCCGTTGTACTACACCGCTTTCAAATTTTGAAACAAACCAAGGTTATAAAGATGTTCAAGACCCGGCTGTAACCGTAGCATTTCAGTTAAAAGACCAGCCTGACACTTACATCTTAGCTTGGACTACAACTCCGTGGACTTTACCGTCTAATACAGGTTTGGCTGTGGGTGAAGAAGTTGATTATATAAAAGTAGAAGATAACGGAAAATATTACATCATGGCGGAAGCTTTAGTCGGACGCTATTACAAAAATCCCGAAGAACTAAAAGTTGTCGCAAAAATGAAAGGACCGGAACTTGTGGGATTACATTATGTTCCGTTGTTTCCATATTTCGCTTCATTGGAAAATGAGGGAGCATTCCGTGTAGTTATCGGTCACCATGTAACTGTAGAATCCGGAACAGGTATTGTTCATATTGCTCCGGGATTCGGTGAAGACGATGCGGAAATCGGACGAAAAGAAGGGCTTCCGGCTCTTTGTCCTATCGACGCAGAAGGTAAATTTGTTGCCGAAGTTACAGATTATCAAGGCGAATATGTAAAATCTGTAGATAAAGCTATCATCAGAAGATTAAAAGATGAAGGCAAACTTGTAAAACAAGAAACTTATCAGCACTCATATCCGCACTGCTGGCGTTGTGACCAACCTTTGATTTACAAAGCCGTTTCAAGCTGGTTTGTAAGTATTGATAAAGTTAAAGAAACTATGATTGCCGCTAATCAAAAAGTCAACTGGTATCCGGAACACATTAAAAACGGTCGATTCGGAAAATGGCTCGAAGGTGCTCGTGACTGGGCAATCAGTCGTAACCGATATTGGGGTTCTCCTATTCCGGTTTGGAAATGTCCGGACTGCGGTGAAACAATTTGTGTAGGAAGTATCCAAGAGCTTTACGAGCTTTCAGGCGTGAAACTTGATGATTTACACAAACATTTCGTAGACAAGGTAACTATTCCATGTAAATGCGGAAGCAAAATGCACAGAGTGGATGAAGTATTAGACTGCTGGTTTGAGTCCGGTTCTATGCCTTATGCTCAAAACCATTATCCTTTTGAAAATAAAGAAGCATTTGACGCTACATTCCCGGCAGATTTTATCGCCGAAGGTTTGGACCAGACTCGCGGATGGTTCTATACATTGACTGTTTTGGGTGCTGCATTATTCGGTCAAAGTCCGATGAAAAATGTAGTTGTAAACGGACTTGTATTGGCTGAAGACGGACGAAAGATGTCAAAGCGATTGAAAAATTATCCGGAAGTAGACTATGTATTTGACAAATACGGTGCAGATGCATTGCGTTTGTTCCTTATGAATTCTGCGGCAATCAAAGCCGGTGAGTTATTGTTCAGTGAAAAAGGTGTTGAAGATGTAATCAAACGTTATCATTTACCTTTGTGGAATACATATTCATTCTTTGTTACTTATGCAAAGGTTGATAATTGGAATCCTAAAGAACAAGACAATAATTACAAAAATCCGCTTGATATTTGGTTACAAAGTTATACCGAAAAGTTGGCTACAGATTGTGATAAAGCGTTGGGTGAATATGACTTTCAAACAGCAATTCGTTCGTTGTACGATTATATCGACAATCTTACAAATTGGTATGTACGTCGTTCACGTCGCCGCTTCTGGAAATCTGAAGATGATATGGATAAAAAACAAGCATATACAGCATTGTACAATGCGTTGATTACTTTCTGTAAGGCTGCGGCTCCTATAGCTCCGTTCCTTTCTGAAAAAATTTATGACGCATTGCGAACTGAAGATATGCCGGAATCAGTTCATTTGTGTGATTATCCTACAGGCGATGCTTCTAAACGTGATTTAACCGTAGAACGAGAAATGGAACTTGTTCAACGTGTAGTAGAAATGGGACGTTCTTTGCGTGCAAAAGTTGGAATTAACTTACGTAAACCGTTGAACGCTGTTTATTTAATCACTCGAAACCAAGAAGAAATGGAATTGATGAGAAAAATGGAAAGCATTGTAAAAGAAGAGCTTAACGTTAAGAATGTTGTTTATGAAACTGAAGAAGAAAAGCTCGTTTCATTGTCATGTAAAGCTAATTTCCGTGTTCTCGGTAAAAAAGCCGGTAAGAGCATGAAAGCTGTAGCCGCTGTTATTGCCGGTTTCGGTGCGAAAGAAGCAACTATGATTGAAACCGGAACTCCGGTAACTGTAGAAG
>JAXJQT010000185.1:0-1812 GCA_036311025.1 Spirochaetota bacterium | reverse complement strand
TTTCTACAGTTTTCATCTTATCAGACAATTCAGACATTTTACTGTTTATCAATGTCACGCTTTCTGTCAATGCAGTCTTTATCTGTGTCAAATATTCAGACGCTTGTACATCCAAAGAAGCAAACTTATTTTGCATCATTTCAGCGTAATCGTTTTCAATTACATCCAACGCATCCTGAACTCGCATTAACTCTTTGTAATAATCATCAAGTTGTTTCTTGCTCTCGACTTCCATACGTTGAATATTTTCTCTCATATCCTGAGCTTTATCAACGAACAGCTCATCCGCAATTTTGAATTCTCGTTTTATACGCTCTTCCATTCCCAAAGAAAGTTCTTCTTTTAATGTATCCACTTTCTCTGCGGCCTCTTCCATTTTTTCCAGCAATCCACGATAACGTTCTCGATTTTCATTATCAAACTTCATCGCATCTACAGAAAAATCATCATAAATTTTATTCAATTTCAAATAAATGCTTTGAGTTTTTCCGTCAATGCCGGCTTGCATTTCCGTCAATTTTGATACACACATAATTTGTGCCGCATCCAATTCTTCTTTGAATTGTTTTCGCAACTCTTCGACTCTCATCACATACAAATCTTCTTGGCGTGCAGTAAATGCATCCATTTTTTCTTGTACGGATACAAACTGTTTTTCCAATTTTCCGCCGATTTCACTGTCGATAGATTCTATTCTTGAATCCAATCCGGCAATTTTATTTTCCATTTCTGCCATTGTGTCTTGAGTCGATGCAAACAAATCACGTCCGCGTTCTTCATAATCACGACAAAGAATCGCTGTCTCTTTTGACAATTTTTCTGAAGCATTCAAGAACGCCTTGTGCAAATTATTAAGCTCATTTTCCAATGCTTGGTCTGTTTCTCCCAATTTTCTGGACAACTGTGCTTGATAAGACGCTTCAAGTTTTTGCAATTTTTCAGTCTGCATTTCAACAGTCGTTTTACAAGATGTCAAATGAGTTTCCACACGTTCAAACAATTTTTCCATCTGGCTTTCCCATTCAGCCGAACGTTTTTCCGTTACATCAGCAATACTTTCTGTTTTTTCTTTCAATTTTGCCAATATTTCATCTGCCATCAAACGAGTTTTTGTATCGATAGCGTCTTTCAATCCGTCAACTCTGGTCAATATCTGAGCTAATTCACGTCTTGCATCAGCTATCGGAGCATCAAAATCAGCAACAACTTGTTCCAAGTAAATATTTACTTTTCCCGTAATATCACTTTCCAATTGTGACATTTTCAATGCCAAATCTTCATACGACTTTTGATACTCTTTTGCCTTATTTACAAGACTGTTCAACTGCGTTTCATTAGTATCAAGTTGATTTTGGAAAGACGCTGCAATTGCAGATTTTTCCTTTGCAATATAACTGCTGACATCCGAAAGCTTCGCCTCTATCATTTTGTCAGCCTGACGCAATCCGTCACGAACAGCGTTTTCATATTGCATTTCCAACTCTGCACAATGCAACTGCATATTTTTAATTTCTTCACCGTAAGAATCTATTCTGATTTTTAAATCTCTCTCACAGTCACCTTCTGCACGTTGTATTGCCTCAATTCTCTGATGAACTAACTCGACAACTTCTTGGAAACATTCTTCCGAACGATTGAAAATATTGTCTTTGAATTCTTCTACTGCGTCCACGATTCCGTGTTCTATTCTCTCTGTTATTTCCTCGTGGATATTACCGAAGCGATTAGATAATTCTTCATTGTATGCATTGAATTGTTCGCGATATGCATTTTCCAATTCCGCTTTACTTGCTGTCAATTCGCGGTGATAAT
>JAXJQT010000184.1:0-7366 GCA_036311025.1 Spirochaetota bacterium | reverse complement strand
GAACTGTATCAGGAAATCAAAACTCTGATGAGCGAATACAGAAAGAATAAGGAATAAAAAGAGGATAAATGAAAAAAGTAGTTGAATGGATTAGACGAATCGAGAAGTACTTTTTGGCACTTCTCGTTTTCGGTATAAGTTTTTTTTCAATAGGACAGATTATACTTCGTCGCTTTGCAAGAGTTCCTCTTTGGATGGATTCATGTATCAATATTTTAGTAGTCTGGACTGCATTTATTGCTGCCGGAGTGGTTACTTATGAAGCATCACATATCAAAATTGATATAGTCGGACGATTCGTAAAAGGTGTTTGGAAAAAAGTCGTTTATGGTTTTATTTCACTTTTCGGAGGTCTTGCATCGTCACTTTTTATGGTGCTTTTTATTGTCTATCTGACGGTAATAGAATATTTGTCAAAAGTTTCGGCACATGGAACCGGAGCGTTGATTCATACATTGCTGTTGGTTGTGATTCCGTGGGGATTTATGATAATGGCAATACGAATGATAAACATGATGAATGCAGATTTTCATGAAGTTGCACTCATTACAAGAAAAAAGCCGGATTCATCATTGATAAAAGTTTTATTTGCAATTGTGACCGATGTTTTTTTGATTGCTAATGTTTGTATTTATGCCGGCAACGGAAAGGTATTGTGCTTGGTATTAAGTGTGTGTGCATTGTTGTTGACTCTGGCTTTTACGTTGATGTCTGTAATGAAGAAAAATCATAAAATATTAGCTGCTGTAAGTGTAGTTTCGGGTGTGATAATTTATGCATTATTTGTAGTGCAAGTAATCGAGCTTATTGAAATAAATTATCAAGTAAAAGTTACGAGAGAATTGTTTAAATTGACAGATTCAAAGTTGAATACAGTGTATATTTTGCCTACGTTAAGCTTTTTTCTCGGTTGGTTGGCTATAGTGATTCCTTTCGGGAAAGAAATGCGTTTGATTTATCCGGAAGTTGTAGAAGTTGCAGATGAGGAGGTTGTAGAAAATGGGCCTTCTGTTTAATATTTTAGTCATTCTTATTGCTATTGCCGGAGCTCCTCTTTTTGCTATTTTGGGATTGTTTTCGATATTCAATTTTCATTTCAGCGGCGGAAGTTTGCTTACGGTAGCACAGGAAATTTCATCTAATTTTGTTTCAATGCCGTTATTGGCAAGTATTCCGTTGTTTACTTTCGCCGGTTATATGCTTGCAAGCGGTACTTTTTCACAAAGATTGATTCGTTTTGTGAAAAATTTAGTCGGCTGGTTACCGGGCGGTTTGGCGATTGTAACCTTGATAGTTTGTGCTTTTTTTACGGTATTTACCGGAGCTTCCGGCGTTACTATCATCGCTCTCGGCGGAGTGTTGTTTCCGGCATTGCTAAAGGAAAAATATAATGAGCGTTTTTCATTGGGATTGGTGACTACATCCGGCAGCTTGGGGCTTTTGTTTCCGCCGAGCTTACCGTTGATTTTGTACGGAGTTACATCATCGGCAAATATTGATCAAATGTTTGTTGCCGGGATAGTTCCGGGAATTGTGCTTATTGTCGTTTTAAGTATATACGCAATGATTGTCGGCGTGGCTGACGGAGTAGAGCGAACAAAGTTTGATTGGAAAGAACTTTTAAAATCTGCATGGGATTTGAAGTGGGAAATTCCGTTGCCGATTTTGCTGGTAGCCGGTGTTTATACCGGAAATATGGCGTTGTCTGATGCTGCACCTTTTACCGTAGCTTATGTATTTATAGTAGAAGTGTTGATTCTTAAAGAAATCAAATGGCGTGAAATGCCGGATATAATCAAACGCAGTATGGTAATCATAGGGGCGATTCTTTTGATTATGAGTATTTCATTTGCCGGAAGCAACTACATTATTTACAATGAAGTTCCTCAAAAGATGTTTGAGTTTATGCAACAGTTTATTACCAGCAAGTATGTATTTCTGATATTGCTGAATATATTCTTACTGATTGTTGGGTGTATCATGGATATCTTCACGGCGTTGATGATAATAGTGCCGTTGATTGCACCGATTGCATATCAATACAATGTAGATTTGATTCATCTCGGAGTAGTTTTCCTTGCAAATCTTGAAATCGGATATCTTACACCGCCGGTCGGAATGAATTTGTTTATTTCATCAATGCGTTTTAAAAAGCCGGTAGTACAACTGTACGGAGCCTCGATAAAATTTATAGGATTATTGTTGATAGCGTTGATGTTGATTACTTATATTCCGGGCTTGAGCACTTGGTTCATAGAAAAACCGTCTATTGTAGGAAAATGGGAATATGTAGACCAGACACTCGGAACAAAAGACGAATTGATTTTAAAAACTGGCGGAATGTATCTGCGAAAGAAATCTTCTGTCGGAGATTTTATGGCTATGTTGCAACCGTACACGCGAGGTTACTATAAAATAGAAAGAAATAATTTGATATTGGAAGATGTAAACAGTGTTCGAGAGACATACAAATTTGAAATTTATAATAACGGAAAACGTTTGCTTATCGAAACTGAAAAAGAACCTGAAGTACAGGAAGTGATAGATGCAAACGGAGAATTAGTTACAATTGCACCGAAGAAACAGCGTTTCTATGAAAACCAATTACCTCAACCGCTTTCTGAAAATCAAGGAAAAGTGGTGGGAGTCTGGGCTAATTCTAAAAAAACATTAAATTTTGAGTTTGATAATACAATAATTGTTAATTATGCAACCGGAAATCAGAAAACATATTTGTATGAAGTACAAAAAAATCATCTTCTCATAAAAGATAACGAGTCAGGGAATTTTGATGTAATATTTGATTTTATGGTTAAGTATCCGACTGCACAAAAGTTGGTTCTTATAGATGAAAAAACAAAGGAACAGCAGGAATTTTCACTGTCTTTTGAAGAATAAAAAAAATAAAAATGAAAAAGGAGACTCTTATGGCAATTGATGTGTTTGGTTTGGGTAATACTTTGGTAGATATTCAGACTTTTATCGATGATAAGTTGTTGAAAAAATTAAAAATTAACAAAGGAATTATGACTTTAATCGATGAAAAGCAGTCACGAGAAGTATTAACTGCAATTGCAGATTTATCGACAAAGTATGTTCCGGGCGGCAGTTGCGGAAATTCTATCAGTATGGTAGCGATGATGGGCGGAAAGACAGCTTATACGGGAGTTGTTGCCGATGATATGTATGGTCGTTTGTATGATACTAAAATTTCAGAACGCGGCGTAAAATCTATGCTTAGATTTACAGATTCAGGTCTTACCGGAACAGCTATAGTTTTGACTTCTCCTGATGCCGAAAGAACAATGCTTACGCATTTAGGAGTTTGCGGAGAATTCACAAAAAATGATTTGAATATGGAAGTTCTTTCTGATTCTGCAATTTTCCATACAACAGGTTATGAGTTTGATACTCCGTTGCAAAAAGAAGCACTCATAGAAGCTATGAAGTTTATGAAAAAGAACGGAAAAAAAGTTTCTTTTGATATTGCGGATCCTTTTTGTATCGAAAGAAATCGTGATGAATTGAAAGCCGTTATCAATGAATATGTAGACATTCTGTTCGGTAACTATGAAGAAGTGAAAATTTTAACAGGTTGTGATGACCCAATCGAAGCCGGAAAACAAATCAGAGCATCCGGTCCGTCTGTTTGTCTTGTAAAAGTAGGCGGAAAAGGAAGTTATGCATTCTTTGATGATACTTACGTTCAGATTCCTGTATATCAGGCAGAAAAAGTTCTTGATTCTACAGGTTGCGGGGATATATATGCCGGCGGATTCCTTTATGGTTATACATCAGGATACGGAATTGAAAAATCAGCACATATCGCAAGTTATTTAGCTTCAAAAATTATTGCCGTAGCCGGTGTAGCTTTGGAGAAATTTGATATGGAAGAAATTAAATCTTTCATTGACGAGAAAATTTTAAAATAATTTTTTAATTAAAAATAATTGTTTCACGAAATAAAAGAAGGTGTATTGCTTTTTTTGCAACGCCTTCTTTTTTTAAATAGTTTTAATTTTCGTATTTCGTTTTTTTGGTGTAATGGGAGTTTGAGAAAATGAAAATCTGGAAATACTTTCTGTTGTTCTTTTTTTTGTCTGCTTTTGCGGCAGCAGTTGCTGTGGCTGTGTATGTCGGTTTGATATATATGGAGTACAAGCAAGACAAGGAAGCTGTATTTTCTAAGCTTGAAGAGTTTGCCAGGGTTTTAGAAACAGAAAATGAAACAGATACACTCCTTGAAGAATCTAATGAAAATCCTACGGAAAAAAAAGCGACAGTTGTCTATGACAGAAACGGTCGAGTTATTACAAAATATTCCAGTGAAAAATATAAACTTGTGTCAATTCAGGAAATGCCTTTTTTTCTGACACGCGGATTTATTTATATAGAAGACAGAAAATTTTATGAACACCACGGCGTAAACTATTTACGATTGGCAAGGGCTGTCATTGATAATATTCGAACTCTCGGACATGCCGGCGGTGGTTCTACAATTTCACAACAGTTGTCGAAAATCCTTTTTACTAAGCATGAACGAAGTATTAAACGAAAGATTTATGAATTGTTTTGTACATTTGAATTGGAAAGCCGATTTTCAAAAAATGAGATTCTCAAGATTTACCTGAACTCAAATTATATGGGACACGGAACGTATGGTATTGCCAATGCGGCAAGTTTTTATTTCGGTAAGTCTGCTTCGGAATTGACGATTGCCGAAGCTGCACTTCTTGTGGGAATGAATCGTTCACCGGAAAGATATTCGCCGATTCGCAATCGTAAAAATGCTGAATATATTTTGTCGTATATTATGGGAAAATTTGTGCAAGCCGGCTTCCTTACCGAAGAGCAATCGGTATTCGAAATCGAACGTTTTTGGGAGAGATTCGGCAATCACGGAATCATGGGCGAACAATCTATTTGGAAGACGGAAATTAATAAGTCCGGTTATCTTACGGAATATGTACGTCAAGTGTTGGAAAAAGAGTTTAGCTATGACAAAATCACGTCCGGCGGTTTGATTGTAGAGACAAGTTTTGATTTGGAAAAACAAAGTCTGGCAGAGTCGACGGTAAGTGGTCAGTTGAAAAATATACGAACACGAGTGAAAAATACTGCGGATAAAATGAAGGTTGATTATAGTGACAAGACTATCAATCATATAGAGGGAAGTTTTGTTTCTATAGATTATGAAACCGGTGAAGTTTATACACTTGTAGGCGGTTCGGGGTATCTGTTCAGCAATCAGTTAAATCGTGCAATAAGTGCTAACAGACAAGTCGGCTCTTCGATAAAACCTTTTATCTATGCCAAAGCTCTTGAAATAGGAGAACTTGACGGTCGCGGGATTCATCCTTTTACAAAATTTAAAGATGAAATTAAAACATTTAAAGTCGGCGGTCGTTCGTATACACCTAAAAATTATTCATTGTCTCATAAATACGGAAGTATGGTTTCTATTTATGATGCATTAAAGCGTTCTTTGAATACGGTTGCCGTACAGACGATGGAACTTTTACCTATGGAAGAGGTGGTACAGCTTATCGGAGACGCAGCAAGTGTAAAAGTTCCGACTAAGCGAATTCCGCCGGTATTGTCACTGTCACTGGGAACAGCGGAAATGTCGTCATTGGAATTGGCAGCTGCATATTGTGTGTTTCCTCGAGGCGGAAAGAGCGTTTATCCTACAATGATTCGTCGTATCAGTGATACTCGCGGAAATGTTTATTATGATTCCAAACGCAAAATTAATCCGTATTTCCGTTTTTTACAGCCGGAGGGGCTTTGTGAAGTCAAGACGTTGCTCAGTCAGGAGACAGCTTGTGAAATGTTGCAAATGATGGGCGGAGTGTTTGAACGGGGCGGAACCGGTTATTGGGCTGCAACAACTTGCGGTTTGAATAAAAAAGCTTACGGAAAATCGGGAACGACTCAAGATTATAAAGACGGTTGGTTTGCCGGACTTACGGGAAAAGAGGTTTCGGCCTGCTGGGTGGGAATCGATTCCGGAGAGTCGTTGTTGTTGTCCGGAGAAGCAACGGCTGCGGTTATTTGGGCAGATTATAATGCAAAAGTTTTTTCTGATACCAGTGCACAGCTTCCGATATCGGAAAATATGAAGCTTTTAAAAATATGCCGAGAAAGTGGACTGGAAGCTTCGAGTCGTTGTGAGAATTGCATTGATTTCTATTTTAATGCAAATGCAGCGTTGCCGGAGCGTTGTTATATTCATTCCGATGATATTATGATTATCGAAGAAGATTTCTAGAAGGAGTTTTGTGAATGTCTTGTGAGAGAAAAATATTTATCGGAGTATTTTGCCTTTTATTATCGTTAGGTTTTGCCGGATGTCGCAATCAAAATGCCAATCCTTATTTACCGTATGAGAATATTTTGGATAAAGAACCGAATAATTTTTTTGATACGGCACAACCGTTAAAGATTGCGACAAGTATGCATATTGCCGGTTTTTATGATAACAATGACAGCGACGGGAGACCGGACAGCGATTATTATCATGTTTCGCTCGGAAGCCGCGGTTGTGCTTACAAAATGACATTGACGGCTGTACCGGGAGTCGACGGAAAACTGGCAGTTTATTCAGCAAATCAGGAGCTTTTGTTTGAAATAAATGAACGAGCTGTCGGTGAAGCAGAGGTTGTGTGGGATTATTATTGTAGGTATTCTGAGATTTATATAACGGTTTCTTCCGGCGACGGTGCAAATACAAATGTTCCGTATATGTTAAATATTACAGCTGATAACCATGAAAGAACGACGGAGACAGAGCCGAATAATGAAGAAAAAAATGCTACTGTGTTGACGTTTGTTTTTCCGATAAAAGCGTACACCGTGCCGAATGATGATATAGACTGCTACAAATTGGAGTTTGAAGGATTGACGTGTGATTTCCGTGTAAAGGTAGAATCTTTTTCTAATATGGATGTTTCGCTTACTTTGGTAGAAAATATATCTACGCAAATTGCCGACAGCAGCAGCGACGTGGAATATATTCGAAAAAGTTGCACAATAAACCAAGGTGGCTGGGGAAGTTCGGAAATGTCACAATATTTTTCTTCCGCCGGAGGGGAATTTTATGCGTATGTTACTGCCGATATTCAAGGAACTCTCAAAGAACCAGTTTATTACATTACATTAGAAACATTGGCGGACGGTTCTTATGAAAGAGAATTTAATAATTGCCGCAGTGATGCAACTGTTATTTTACCGCAGGAAGAGATGATAGGGGAACTGGATCCGGCGGATACGGATTGGTTTTATTTTGATGTGCTGTCAAACGGAACACGCGTGGAAATCTCACTTGACGGTATGAGCGATAAACGTTTTACGCTTGATGTAGAAT
>JAXJQT010000183.1:0-5126 GCA_036311025.1 Spirochaetota bacterium | reverse complement strand
CTTCTACATTATCCGACACTGTCCCTTCGAATACGTTTGTGTCTGATACATCGGAATTATTCGCCGGACTGATTTCTCCCACAAAGACAGGACGTTCGCTGTCTCCGTAAATCATTACGGCGTCCTCTCCGTAGTTGCCGTCATCATCCTTTGCCGAGAGTGTCATTTGTAATACTTTGAATGCTTTGAATCTTTGTGTGTCAAATTCCCACTCGAAAAAGTTTTTTACTACCGTCTGTCCGGTTACGAGTTGGAATGTACTGTCTCGCTTGTATACTTTGATTTCATTTTTATCTTCCGGTTTTGAAAAATCATAAAGTGTTATTTTTTCTTCTTTGTCTTCTGCGTCAAATTTTAATGAAACATCTATAGTCTTTACCTTGTTGTTGTCATAAAAATATCCGGTAATTTTTGTTTTTTCTACAATCGTGCTTCCTCTGAATTGTGAATCAATTCCCACTACAGGGTCTTCTTCGCTGGCTACGGAAAATGATGATTTATAAATTCCTTCATACGGTGTTTGCGGTGCAGTTCCGTAAATATCCACCGGAACTGCATAGATTACATACTCGCCAGCTTTAGACGGTACATTTAAACTCCAGTTTCCTAACTGACCGCCGACCGCAAAGTCCGCACATTTTTTTACTATATAATCTGCTTCATTACATTCTTCCCAGTCCGTATACGGCACATTCGAATCTTCTTCGCCTTTCGGACATATTTTTATCCATACTTCGCTCATTCCGTCATCGTCAAATCCGTTTCCAGCTATCATATTGCCGGCGTTGAGTTTAAAATCGGGAGAAAATGAAGTAAAATTATTTTTCGGAATATCTGCTGCCTGATTTATATAAATCCAATCTTTAGTCACAAACTGACGTTTTTCGTTGCCGGCTTCGTCCTCTGTTACCACTTCAAGTACATGCCAACCTTCTGTCGGGCAAAACAATGTTGAATCCAGAGTAAATTCCCATGATTGAGAATTCCCCGTTACTCCGACGCTGTTTCCGTTGCCGGCAATATAAGTCCCGTCTTTAAAAATTATAGGAGTAACAGCAACCTGTTTTTTCTTCGTCGCATTGTAAATATTTATATATGTAGACTTTACGCTGTAGTCATCATCTACATATCCTTTAATCATAAATTCTTTATTAACAAAACAGTTTACCTTTTCAAACTTGTTTATGTCGTAGTCCGCCTTAAAGCTCGCAACATCTTTTTCATATTTTACTTTTTCATCCTCGGTAAAGCGAACTTCAGGTCTGTTGATAATCACTGCAGGAAGTTCTACATCCACATATAAAAACAAATGTTCTACAACCGAATTACCGGCTGTATCATAACAAGTAAAAGTAAAAGCTACCTTTAGACCGCTTCGCCACAGATTTAATATTCTGTCTAAGTCATTTTCATCAAATGTCACTGTCCACGAACTTTCACGAACGGACGGCAACTTTATTTCCTCAGTTACTACCGAAGCTGTTTCACTTATTCCGGCGGTAGCTCTGATTCTTGCAACACCTACATTATCCACACAATTACCGGTTATCGTTATACTCGACTTATTTACATAAATACCGTTTTCCGGTGATGTAATATTTATTTTGGGAGGTTCCGAATCTAATGCCTGCCCGACTCCGAGAAACATATTCGAACTTTGGGTACAACCTAAAAATAAAAAGAACATACTGATAAGAATTGCTGTTTTTTTCATGTTTTTTTCCTCATTAAATAAATATTGTCCTAAAAAAGGAAATGGTATACTTACTGCTTATATCATCTCTTTTTTCGTTATATTTATCCACTAAATAAAACAAACTAATCTTAAACATGAAGATATGTAAAATACAAGTAAAAAAATAACACACTAAAGACTCTGCAACTGCTTACATCTCACGATTAGATTTTTCATAGATATATTAAAGTTGCATAGGTGCCAGACGTTCATACAAAAAACAGAATCGAGGTCTGACACAAAAATCAAAATAAAACAAAAAAGGAGGCACAAAACTTTGATTAAAAAGTTTTTATACCTCCTAAACTACGCTCTATTCACTAATACCATTCGCAAAGGTAGTTAAGTAAACTTATTGCTTTCGAATTTACGTGCATAAAGTTTTCTTCCACAAGGCTTACGGCTGATAAAACCGTTGTAATATCATCCGGTTTGCCTTCAGACAATTGCAACATTATATAAAATCTGATAAGGCAAAAAACAAAGCTTGCCATCAAAAGTGAATCTTCTTCCAAGTCTCTGTACGGATAAAAACTTTTTAAAAAGAAGAAGTTAATAAAATAGTCTCTGAAAACTCCCATGTTGCTTGCAATCAACTCATCAGTCTTACTTTCGAATGCTGTCAATTTTTCCATCGACACGCTTTCGGCTGTTTTTCCGAGAGCATACTTTATAAAATGAAGTTGTTCGTCACACAAGTTGCCTTGCAATTTCTCAAACGCCGGGAAACAAACTTTCCCCGTTTCAAGACATTCTTGTAATCGTAAGAATATCCGAGAGTCGAAATCTTCATTTGATAATATTTTTATAACTTCCTGTTCAAAACGATAATATTTACTGTTTAAAAAAATCTTTTTAGGATTTCGCGGCAACGGATTTTGATATTCATCATCCGTGATATTACTAATCGTCAATCCTGTTCCCAATAACTTCGCCGCTTCCGGGCACGCATAAGACATCCCTACTTCCAACAGAAGATTTGTCCGTAAGAAAAAACGCGGATAAGAAAGGCAAACCGATGACAACGCCTCGGCTCCGTATTTTCCATGCAAATAGCACTTCATATCAGGCAACAACAATTTACACTCATGAATAAAAGTTTTTCCTGATGAATCTACGTTGCATTTAAAATGTGAAGCAAAATATTCATCATTTTCTGCAATTTTCTTATAATCTTCGACTCTTTCAGAATCCAAAGCTATCTTCCACGAATTACTGCAACATTTTCCGCACATTTTGCAGGTAAATTTTTGTACATGGTTTGTCAGTCGTATCATTTTTTAATTTTTCCTATAACTGATAACTACGCCGCCGGGTTGAAGTTGCTCTCCGTCGTATAATCTTGAAAATAAAACTTCTTCGGAAATTGTAAGCGTTTCGATATTTTCAGAACAATTCAATCGTACATCAAGCACACCGTTGTCAGCGATTTTTTGATAATGAACAAAGCGAGGATTTTTTCCGTCTTGCACAAAATTTATTTCCAAGCTCTTGCATAAATCATTTTCGTTACGCATTTTAATCAATTGCTTCATTGCCGAAATCTTATCATCATATTTACCGGAGTCAATCTTACTCCACGGCATACAACGACGACAATCCGGGTCGAATCCGCCTTCCATCACAATTTCCGTTCCGTAGTAGATACAAGAACTTCCCGGCATTGTAAAAAGCACAGCCATCTGCTGATAAAACCAGTCTACATTTTCAAGCTTTGTCACAAGTCGAATCGTATCGTGAGAATCTAAAAGATTAAACAATACCTGCGAGATTTGTTCCATATACATCGAATAACAACGATTTATCGCAAACTCAAAATCTTCCTTTGTCTGTTTTTTATCAAGCCAAAAGTTTGTAAGGCTGTTTGCAAGCGGATAGTTCATCACGGCATCAAACTCATCACCACGCAACCATGTCGTAGAATCGTGCCAGATTTCTCCGATAATATAAAAATCGCTTTTGAGCTTAAGCATTCTCTGTCGCAACTGACGGCAAAAATTATGCGAAACTTCATTAGCCACATCAAGTCGCAAAGCATCAATGTCGTAATCATTCACCCATTTTTCGCAAACATCCAAAAGATAATCTATAACTTCTTGATTATTTGTATTGAGTTTCGGCATTCCGTCAACAAATGCAAACGAATAAAATTTTCCGTTACGAGCATTATTTCCCGGTTTATCAAAAGGCCATTCATTTACCATAAACCATGAATAATAAGGAGACTCCGGTCCTTTTTTCTCGACATCTTTCCATTGCGGAAAAAGCCAACCGCTGTGATTGAAAACTCCGTCGAGCATTATACGAATCCCTCGTTTATGAGCTTCACTTACAAGCCGTTTCATCGTTTCTTTGTCGCCCAAAAATGAATCTATTTCAAGATAATCTACGGTGTCATACTTGTGACTGGTAGAAGATTGATTGACAGGATTTAAATATATTCCGCTGATTCCCAAATCTTTCAGGTAATCTAAGCGACTGATAATTCCGGCTAAGTTTCCGCCGTAAATAATTTCTTTTTTTACCGGCTTGTCTTCATGCCATTCGGGTAATTTCTTTGCATTTATTTCATCCTGCGACAAAACTCTGCAAAATCTGTCCGGAAAAATCTGATACCAAACTGTGTCTTGTACCCATTTCGGCGGAGTATAAATATCTATTGGATTCATCCACGGAAAAGTAAACCCCTCAAGCATTCCCGGCAAATCATCTATAGATTTATAAAATCCGTCTTCCAGCATAAAGTAAACTTCGTCACCGCTGTGAATTTCGAAATAATATCTGCATCTTTTAAACTTAGGAGAAACTATAGTTTTCCAAAGCAAATGATTTTTCAATCGTCGCTTTTGTGTAATCTCTGAACGCGTTCCTTGCCACTTGTGACTGCCGCCGAGTATTCCGAACTCAAACGGATCGCCGGAAATTAAAAAGACTTTATCAATGTCATATCCGGTAAACAACTGAATTACCAATTCCTCCGAATTTCTGGCATAACATTCAACATCTGTTGCCTTATGGCGTATCGCTGCAAAATTCATAATCTTTCTCCTTTTTTAAAAATAAAATATTTATTTAAACAACTGTTGCGGTATGATTTGTGCCATTGCCTTGTAAGCTGCCAAACTCGGATGAAGATGGTCGCCGCTGTCAAATCCGTCAGCAAACATCTGCGGCTGATTTATATCTTTAAGCACTTCATCAAAGTCGATGCATCCGTCAATTTTATCTGTTGTTTTTATCCAATCATTGATTTGATTGCGTAGTTCTTCACGAAAAGGAGCATAAGTTCGCCAACCGTAAATCGGCAAAAGTGTACCGCCCCAAACTTTTAATCCCATCTTGTGTGCCGTATCTGCATAAAAAGTAAGTCCGTCAACCAACTCCCTTGCTG
>JAXJQT010000182.1:0-2020 GCA_036311025.1 Spirochaetota bacterium | reverse complement strand
CATGAATACCATCAACGATTTCTTTATTTTGACTAATATTTTTTACTGCTTCTTCAAAAAGAACTTTTTTGCTGGCAAGTCTCCCGTTATTTATCGCTGTGTTCCAAGTTTTGCGTTTTAATATAGTTTGTATACCACCTGTGGCTACCGTATTTATTAACGTTCTTGTTGCGACTTTTCTGCTGACAGTTTGGGCGGTAACTTTTGCTGCAGCAACAGCTCCGCCTATTGCAGCTCTTCCTAAGCTTATTACACCGGGAATTATACTGGCTATATTCATTGCGATTTTTGCAGCTTTTGAGATAGTTGCATCATATTCATGTCCCGCCATACCGAGATTTAAATTATAACAAATGTCATCCGGCTTTAAAGAGGTCATATCTAATTCGAGTAATGAATCTAAGCGTATATCGTCTTCTGTATTTTTACGTTCGCTTACTTTTTGATATAAGATATTTTGAATTTCGTTTTTATACTCATTTAAATATAATTCTGTAACCGAGTTGATTGTATTGCGTACTTCATTGTCATGGTTTCCGCTCTTTGTATTTGCAATAAGAGTATTAATATTTCTTAATATTCGTTCTTTATAATTTTTAGATATATCATTTTTAATGAAATCTACATCTTGGTAAATATCATTTATCAATTTATCAATATTTCTTTTTAATTTTTTTAATTCAAATTCGTGATTCTTTTTAATAGAATCAAAATCTGAAGCAGAAGAAAACTGAACATTTAGTAACTCATCGATACGTGATGATAAAATCTTTGCAATTTTTATGACTCGCTGTTCATTTATTTCTTTAAGAATCTTAGCTTTATCTTTATTGATATCTTCTAAAAGTGAATATAATTCGTCCAGTTTGTCTTCTTTAGGAGAAACACAAATAATTTGTTCTATAGGAAGTTTTGTAGTTTTACAGATATAGTTCTTAATTTTTTCTATTTCACTTGCCGGTTTAGTATCGCATTTTGTAATTACTAAATACACTCTTCGTTTTGCAAATTCCATATCTTCTATAAACTCTGTAAGTGAACGTGTTATTTGCTGATTAATATCTATTGTTAATAATATCCCGTCAGCTTGCGGTAAAAATCCCATTAATGCTTGTTTATGTTTTGCCTCTGCAGAAGATAATCCCGGAGTATCAACCAATACGATATTTTCAGGAACTTTAGTTGATGTATCGAATATTAATACCGTTTCGGTACCGGACAGGTTGTCATTTTTTAATGATGAAATATCATCAACATTTTCAATACTGCCGTCTTCTTTATATACTTGTGCAAAAATTTCGTCGGAATTAAAATGTATTTGATAAATAGTAGAAGTTGTAGGTTTGAATGCTATTTCTAATTGTTTAGAATCAGTTAATGCATTAATAAGCGTGGTTTTTCCTGCACTGAATTCACCTACCAAAGGTAAAGTCAACGGACACGAATCTTTATCATTTTCGGATAATTCATAAAGTTTTTCCTGTAAATCGTCAGCTTTTATGTATTGTGCTATTTCAATAAGTTTATTAACCATAATTTTTTCCTTTTTGTTTATATAAAAAGGATTCTCCGGAATGGAAAATCCCCTTGGCAACCGGATGTTACGAATTAAACGCTTTTTCCATTTTTTTCAGTAATTCTTCATCAAACTCTTCACCGTTTTCTTTTGCTTTGTCGTGCCACATTTTAGCTTTTTCATAGTCTTGCGGTACTCCGGCACCTAATACATAGCAGTTTCCTAAGCTTCTTTGAGCTTCACCACAATCTTGTTCAGCCGCTTTTTTGAACCATTCAACCGCTTTTTCATAATTTTGTTCCACACCGTGCCCGTAAAAATAACAATTAGCTAAACTATCTTGAGCATAGACCTCATCTTGTTCAACTGCTTTTTTGAACCATTCAACCGCTTTTTCATAATTTTGCTCAACACCTTTGCCATCGTAATAACACATACCTAAATTATTTTGAGCAGGAGGACAATCTTGTTTCGCTGCTTTTTTGAACCATTCAACCGCTTTTT
>JAXJQT010000181.1:0-1892 GCA_036311025.1 Spirochaetota bacterium | reverse complement strand
TTTTTTCATTTTTTGATAATTGTAATTTACCGATATAAGGTTTCCCTTGTATTATTAATTTATACGAAATCCACATTCGCTCTGCGTTCTCGTTATCAGGAACAGCAACACGTAAACTGTAACGCTTCTCCAATTTAGGACTGCCGTATCTTAAATAAAAAGAATTGTACGCCGACGGTAAAAAACATTCTTCGAGCTCTGATTTTCCTGCCAATGCTTTAAAAAGATTTTCAACAATAACATACAAACTGCGACGAATCGGATTTCCGGTATCAGAATCTATAAGAAAACCAATGTCCACATCTTGCATTCTGATTATTTTCCGTGACAACGGAGCCTCAAAACTAGCAGGTGAAAAGCTGTCGGTATAAACCAAATCATCAAAATCAGTCGCATCAGCATCCCCTTTTACTTTTCGTTCACAAGCAAATGCACAAAACAAAATTATCAAAATAAAAAAAACATTTCTCATTTTCTATTCTCTCTTTCTATCTCGGCAACCGCTTCTTTTTGAGCCTCAAGCAGTGATGTTATCAACCGTTTCTTTATCGAAAAATTTCTATTGTTTATCAAATTATACAACATGCTTTTATTCAAGAGCGTTTTTGCTGATAAAGACACCAAAATATGCTTGTCCAAAATCTGAAACGGCGGTTTGTTCAAATCTTCCGCAAGTTTTTCTCTTGCCTGAAAAAAATGTTTTACTCGCACTTTCTGAGCATTTCTCATTCTGCGATATCCGGGCAACTTTGTATATCCGGGCATATATTCTGTCTTTATATTCACGGCATTTTTCATAGCAGCAAGTACATCATTCATCTTGCCGGCTTCATTTGCCATAATATCGAGATTTTTTCTGATTTCAAACAAATATGCCACATCAGAAAGTGCATATTCTATCTGCTCTTGCGGTAACGGTCGAATCAACCAATTAGACTTTTGATTTTTCTTTTTATTAGTCTCTTGCGAATTATTTAGGTTAAACATTGCTTCCAATGATACAAGATTACCTTTGAGTCCCAAAATTTCTTGTTCCACTGCCAAATCATAAACTCCGGTAAGGCAAATCTTATATTTTTTCCACAAAAGATTAGCATCTGACGCACAGGCAAACCACAATTTTTCTAATTTAGGATTTTCAAAAAGACGTTTCAATCCTTCCGAAGAAACCGAAAACGGATCTATCAAATAAAAATCTTTTCCGTCATAAATCTGTACAAGGCACAAATGTTCTCCGTAAATATGAAGATTAAACTCTCCTTCAAAATCTACGGCTATAGACGCAACTCCACTGTTTTCCCAATTATCAAGTAATTTATTTAACGCCTCGTCACTGTCAATCCACGAGTACGAAGTAAATTTTTCCATTATTTTTCTTTCCTTAAAAAATTATCTGTCAGTAAAAAGTCGTTTATCAATCAACTTTATATTTGTTTCATAAGTTCGTCGCTTATACACATAAGTCAGCTTTACCACCTCGCCGACTTTTGAATTTTTTAATACATTCACAAGCGAGTTGTAATCTGTAATTTTTACATCATTTACAGCAACAATGACTTCACCGCCGATCATCACGACTCTGTTTGCATACATGGCCTTTTGGTTTCCGCCTCTGAGTCCGGCTTTATAAGCTTCCCCGTTTTGTGCTACCTGCATTACCATTAAACCGCTGTCTGTCCCCAAATCCAACGCACGTGACAAACGTCTGTTTACCGGCAAAAACGTTGCATCAATCCAGCCTCGTTTTACATAACCAAACTCTATCAACTGCGGTACAACTTCTTTTACCTTATCAACAGGAATCGCAAAGCCGATTCCTACGCTTCCGGACGACGGGCTGACAATCATTGTATTGATACCGATAAGTGTCCCGGAAGAATCAAGCAACGGTC
>JAXJQT010000180.1:0-2073 GCA_036311025.1 Spirochaetota bacterium | reverse complement strand
GCTAGAAAGGTTTTCGTCAGTAAGTTATCCACGATATGCAATATAACTTATAAACGAATCGAAAATGTTCGCTTGTTATTCATTGCATTTAAAATCAGTTTGTTGACAGACAAGCCACGGTGAGTTTGCAATGCAAACGAACGAAGTATTTAATGACAGTCATTTGATGTTTTCTTACGAAAATATTTCGTTCGTGTACAAAAGTACACTCACCACAGTTAAATACCGAACGTAAGCCCGTTTTGAAATATGCCATAAGTTTATGGATTTTATATGTTATTTATTTTATAACAGGATTAGTTTTTATCAATTTAAGGATGTTAAAATATGAAGTTACTTATAGTCGATTGTTGTATCAGAGAGAATTTATCTTCTACTCGTAAGCTTTATGAGGCGTTTCTTGAAAATGTTGATATTTCAAGTTTTGAAGTAGAAAGGCTTTATTTGACTCGTGAGAATTTGCAGCCGCTTACTGATGATGATATTAATTTGCGTGATAAGTTGTTGAAAGAAAAGAATTATGAGCATGATATTTTTAAATATGCCAAACAGTTTGCGGAAGCTACGGAGATTATTATTGCTGCTCCGTATTGGGATTTATCTTTTCCGTCGTTGTTGCGTGTGTATTTTGAAAGAGTTTCGGTTGCCGGGATAACTTTTGGTTATGAGGGAACTAAAAGCGTAGGGTATTGTAAAGCCGAAACTATCGATTATTTTTCTACTTGCGGCGGTTTTGTTGACGGAGAGCATTTAGGTGCAGAATATGTGCGAAAATTGGCAAAAATGTTTGGTATTGATGTCGTAAAAGAATATATAGTCGAGGGATTGGATGTAAATCCCGAAAAGCGTAAGGAAATTGCGAATTATTTTAAATAAAAAAAAGGATACTCGATTGAGTATCCTTCTCACTAAAAAAAGTTAGAAACTAAAATTAGAAATCTTTAGCCATAACAGTTTTTCTTTTAGCGTTTTTAGCACTTTCGATAGCCTGATCACACAATTCTCTTACTTTTTGAGAAAGAACGTTATAAACTTCTGCAGATGTGCTCAGTTCGCTGTTAGTTTTGATGTAATTTTTTACTTTTGATGCAACTACCAAAACTTCTACTTTTTCTTCTTCGCTCATACATTTCTCCTTTCAAATGCTTAAAATCAAATTATTATAGCCGTGACACTTAATCATGTCAAGAAGCTTTGTTTCTTTTAATTAAACTTATCTAATTTTTTTTTAATATTCTTTCTTTATACAGGTCGATTGTTTTTTCTAATTCATCACATGATGTAATAGAATTGACAGCTGTACGTAAATTTGACACGCCCGGCAGTCCTTTTACGTAACCATGAAAGAATTTTCGAAATTCAATCATTGCACGTTCAGGGTTTTGCATATATTCTTCCAAGCTTCTGCAATGTTTTACAGCGGACTCAAGTTTTTCATCATAGCTTTTTTGAATATAAACATTACCTGTCAATTTGGCAATAATTTCTTCTATTAAAAACGGATTTTCTATTATCCCTCTTGCCAACATTATTCCGTCACAACCGGTTTCTTCAAACATTCTTACTGCATCATCTGCGGTAAATATGTCGCCGTTTCCGATAACCGGAATTTTACTGTATTGTTTTAATTGCTTTATATGTTGCCAATCTGCTTTTCCGCTGAACAACATTGATTTTGTTCTCGGATGCAAAGTTATCAGCGATGCTCCGCCTTTTTCTGCTGCATCATAAACTTCTTGATAATTAATACTTTGCAAGTCCGAACCGCTTCTTATTTTTAATGTAACGGGCTTGTCTGTAAGTTCTTTTAATCCTTTGATAGTACGATAAATTTCATCAGGTGACTTTAATAGTGCTGCACCGGAATTGCTTTTTATAATCTTTTTTACGGAACAGCCGCAGTTTATGTCTATAATATCGAAACTTTCATTTTTTATTTTTTCAAATGCACTTATAAAACGTTCGGCGTTGTATCCGAAAAGTTGTACTCCCAGCAATTTGTCTTCGTCACAGGTATCAATCAATTTTACGGATTTGCCAAAGTTGTAATTTAAACCTTCTGCCGATACCATT
>JAXJQT010000179.1:0-1235 GCA_036311025.1 Spirochaetota bacterium | reverse complement strand
GCCAGAAATGCCGGCGTAGATTGTATAAGTGTCACGTGGGGATTCAGAACGGAAAGAGAATTGCTAAATAACGGTGCGGATGTTTTAGTTTCGCAACCGAGTGAACTTTTAGATAAAATTAGAAATTTTACAGATAAATAAGGTTAAAGGAGTAATTATGAAAGTTTTAATTGCAGCTATAAACAGAGAAAAGTTTCCGGATCCGGTTTTTCCGCTCGGAGCGTCTTACATTGCTCATGCCGTAGAGTCTACAGGAAAATATGAGCTCCAAATATTTGATGCATGCTTTGAAGAGAATCCACAGGAAGCTTTTAAGGAAAAAATAAAGGCATTTATGCCAGATGTAATCGGTTTTTCTATTCGTAATGTGGACAATAATGCTTTCCCTATAGCAGAAAATTATCTTCCTTACTATCAAACGATGATGAAGGTGATTCGTGAGAATTGTAATGCTTCTGTTGTAGTCGGAGGTTCGGCATATACAATTTTCCCTGAATATTTTTTAAAAGAATTAGGAGCGGATTACGGTATAGCCGGAGAGGGAGAGTACAGTTTTGTGTCTCTTTTGGAACAAATTGAAGCCGGAACAGTAGCAAAAGGTACTATTATAAAGTCGGCGGAAATTAAAGATATTAACTTTGATACATTTCCGTCACGCAATGGTTTTGATGTAGCCGGATATTACCAAAAAGGCGGTTGTATAAATATTCAAACTAAGCGAGGTTGTGCTTTTGATTGTTCGTATTGTACTTATCCGACGATAGAAGGGCACAAGTACAGATTGCGAAGTCCAAAGAATATTGCCGATGAGATTCAACATTGGGTAGAAACTGCCGATGTACACCATTTTTATTTCGTAGACAGCGTTTTCAATCATCCCGAAAAATATTCCATTGAGATAATAAATGAAATTGTTCGACGAAATCTAAAAATTCAATGGACCGGTTTTTTCTCTCCGATTTTTAATGATGAATTTGCTGCGGCTTGCCAATCTTCCGGGCTTACATCGATGGATTTGGGAACGGATGCGTTTTGTGATGTAACGCTTAAAGGTTATCATAAGTTTTTCACGGTTGAAGATATTTTCCGAAGCTGTGAACTGTGTCGCAAATACGGAATAAAATATAATCATTCCATGATTTTCGGCGGTCCGGGCGAAACAATGGAAACGCTTGCCGAAACGATAAAAAATATAGATGCGTCAGATCCGGATTCGATTATCGGTTTTGTTGGAG
>JAXJQT010000178.1:0-6048 GCA_036311025.1 Spirochaetota bacterium | reverse complement strand
TAAAAATGCCGTCTGTACTCGGAGAACTTTGTACCGGTATAATAATCGGACCGTATTTACTGGGAGCATTACACCTACCCGGATTTCCGCATGGAATATTCCCTATCGTAAACGGTGCGGCTGTATCATCTGAATTATACGCAATCTCACAAATTGCATCTATTATCTTATTGTTCCTTTCCGGAATGGAAACAGACTTATCATTATTCTTACGATATTCCGTAGTCGGCTCTGTAGTCGGACTGTGCGGTGCATTAGTGTCATTTTTCATCGGTGCATATTGTACATTAATTCTTACTCCGATGTTTTTCGGATTCCATTTAGACGGCGGATTAATGAATCCGTTATGTTTATTCATGGGAGTTTTATCAACAGCTACATCTGTAGGAATTACCGCCCGAATATTCTCTGACAATCACAAAATGGATTCACATGAAGGCGTTACAATACTTGCAGCAGCAGTTATCGATGACGTACTCGGAATCATATTCTTAGCAATCGTTGTGGGTATCGTCGGAGCTCAACAAGCAGGAAACGGCGGCAGTGTAAACTGGGGACAAATCGGATTAATCGGACTGAAAGCTTTCGGAGTTTGGTTAGGAGCCACAGTCTTAGGATTAATCCTTGCAAAATACATCAGTAAATTCTTAAAATGCTTCAAAAGCGTTACAACATTCTCAATAATGGCTGTAGCTTTGGCATTTTTATTGTCAGGCTTCTTTGAAAAACAAGGCTTGGCAATGATTATCGGAGCTTACGTTATGGGGCTTACAATCTCTAAGACTGATTTAAGTTTTGTAATCCAAGATAATCTTCATACAATTTACAACTTCTTCGTTCCCGTATTCTTTGTAGTAATGGGTATGATGGTAGATGTAAGTACATTATTCCAACCTAAAGTTTTGGCATTCGGCGGTATTTTTACAGTACTTGCAATCATCGCCAAAGTTGTAGGATGCGGCTTCCCTGCTCTGTTTGCAAACTTCAACATGATGGGGGCATTACGAATAGGAATGGGAATGGTACCGCGCGGAGAAGTTGCGTTAATTATCGCAGGAATAGGTATGGCAAGCGGAGTATTGGAACCGGATTTCTTCAGTATTGCCATTTTAATGACATTACTTACTACATTAATTCCGCCGCCGATTATTTCATTAATCATCAGCTCACCTATTAAAGGAATTCGCAAAGAAACAAAAGAAGTTGAATCTACTACTATGGAGTACACTTTTGCATCGAAAGATGTGCGTGAAGTAGTTTCTGAAAAAATTGTCGAAGAGTTCAAGAGCGAAGGATGTTTTATTTCTCGTGTATACCTCGATAACATTGTATACAGAATCACACGAAACGATATTTCTGTATCCGTACAATGTTCCGAAGACAAGATTGTCATAAGCTGTGACAAAGCTGATGTAGTATACGTAAAAAATATCGTATTCGAAGCATTCTTGGAAATCCACAATATGTTTGAACATTTAAAAGACCTTTCAAAACCGGAGGAAATGAAGAAAGAACTTGTAAAAATGGACGAACCGGCACGAACGGATTTGAATATTTTGAGTATTCTGCATAAAGAAAATATAATTATTGATTTACAGGGAAATACAAAAGAAGAAATCATCAAAGAATTAATTGAAAAATTAGATATTTCCGATGACGAAAGAAAAGCTGAGATTTTCAATGCCGTAATGGAACGTGAAGCATTGTCAAGTACAGGAATGGAAGACGGTGTTGCAATGCCACACGGAAAAATAAATGCTGATATAAACATCTCAGCTGTTATGGGATTGAAAAAAGACGGAATTGATTTTAATTCTCTCGACGGTCAACCGTCTCAAATCTTTGTTTTGCTTGTTTCTCCGTCAAGCGGAAACGCTCCGCACATCCAAGCACTTGCTTCTATAAGCAACATTTTAAGTAACCCGGACGCACGAAAAGAACTTATAGCTGCCGTTTCGGTAGACCAAGCTTGGGACTCACTCGTACGATTCAGTAAAAAATAAAATAAAATAAAATAAAAATGAACTTTAAAAGTCTAAAGATGATTTTTAAAGTTCATTTTTTTATTTGTATTTGATATATTTTTCGCAACATATAAAAGGAACTGCTATGAACAAAAAAGTAAATATAATAATAACTTTCGGAATAATCCTGATTTTTTGCCTTTTTCTCTTTTTCCTTTCCTGTAATATCCAAAAAAGACAAGAACAAAAAATTGCAAATCTTGAAAATATGATTGCAAACTTAAAAGATGAATTAATTCCGATTAAGTTTAAAGCCGAAAAAAAGAATGATAAAACTTTTATCAGACTTCTTTTTCTTGATTTGGCAGGAAATAAAATCAAAGATGAAAAATTGTCATTAACAGGAAACGAGATACATTTTGACTTTCAAGTTGTCAAACTCTGTGATAAAAAAATAGCTTCAGGCAAGAATAAAAATCAAACATCGGAGCAATTCTTATTTTATCCATACAAAATTTATTCAGAGAATATCAAACCTAATGACGGTATCGACTTATGTCGCCTTTATAACAAAAATAACTTCCCGTCAATCTATAAAGGTTTTGAATCTTTTTTAAATGAAGATAACAAAAAATATTCCAACGCATACTCAAAAAAATTAACTCAAACATTCGAGTATATCTTGAATGATGAATTGGGAAAGTTAGCTGAACAATTCGGAAGTGCCGTTCACAACATGCCAGGAATATCTGAGTTTAAAAAAGGGTACACTTATTCTATAGTTTGTCATCCTCATACAGGCGGAATTGAAATAAGGAGCGAGTAATTATGTCAAAAGAACCATTTTTAGATTATGCAAAATTGTTACTGTCAGATTTAATTGAAGTTATTTCACAGGCTTGGACTGTATTGTTAATTATCGGAGGAGTCTATGTATTCTTACAACTAATAAGCAATCTACTACTCCTAATAGGAGATGACGAAGATTTATCTCCTCTAAAAATTTTAGGACTTCTTTTAAATAGTATTACTAAATTTATAGAACAACTTCCTGCATTAATCATTATATTAGTCGTAATAACAGGTTTTAGTTTCGTCATGAATATCGGAAAATCATTTTCTAGCATTTATGAAAATCAACAACGAATCAAAGAGCTCACCGTATTTGCAAAAAACTTAGGCAGCAATAGTAAAATTGCTCAAATTAAAGTTTGTGACAAAGAAGTTAATGATAACGGAGAATACGGAACCTATGAAATATATATTTATGATGGAATTACAGGTGACGTTATCTCAGAAAAAACATATCAATTACAAGGAAGTGACTTACGACTTGATTCGATGGTAATAAATTTTGACTATTCCGAAATCGGAGCCGGCAAACAACGAAATCTTGCTTTCCCTTACAGAATATTTTCAAATGAAATCTCCCCGAAAAATGCCACTATTTTAGACTCTATGTTTACATTGGGGAATCCTGATGAATTTATTGAAAACGGAGTTGAAGGTATGTTGGGACTTTCACGAGATACTTTTCGTAAGCGTGCAAAAGAGTTCATAGAAATAGTAAAAGACCCTATTAAAAGTCAAGAACTCGGAATCCGTGTCGCATACGGAAATACAATCACTATTCCTGCAAATGCACAAAAAGGTGATGAATATGTTATCTATATCGAAGGAACCGGCGGCTTGAGTCTGCGAGAGGTTTCTTTCTGAAACTCGCAGTAATAAATAAAGGCGGAATAATATCCGCCCTTTTTGTTTTTAAGCTACATTAATTTTAACAGGATTTGTACCTATTGCAGATTTTAATGTTTTGTTAGCTTTATTTCCTCGTCCGCCGAATGTCCGAATTATTACAAAATAATTTGAATCCGGCACTAAATGACTCGGAATAATAAAAGAAAGTTCTTTAGGTGAATTTTTAAAAACTTTATCCACCTTTATCCAAGCTGTCTCATCACTGTTAATCTTTCCGGACTCAAGAACCGGAGCGAAATATATTCCGGCAAATTGCGAATCACCGATGATTTTAAGTCTGTCACCGGTAATTTTCATAGGCATATTTTGAGTCATTTCAAAACCGGTAATATTAGTAGACAAATCATTAAAAGTACCGATAGCCGGATTGGTATCTGCCATTACGGCAGTATCAATTTCAACATTTGCAACCGACTCTTTTGCTGTTTTTGACGGCGTAAAAGCAACTCCTAACTGCGGAATATCGCCGGACGTAGGCTCTTGCGAGTCTATACCGCCTTTTGCAGTAAGATACAAAGTTCCCATATCAAAAACATTTACGGCTTCACCGGCTTTCAACTTTTGCTGAATCGCAATCTTAAATTCCGTTGCAACCATTCTGATAACAGACTCTGAAAGCAAAGGATTGTTTTGATGTACTACAGCAATCAAATTTTCCAAACTTGCAGTATTACGATTTACTAAAGCATATTTTTTTTCACCGTTTGAAAAAGTACTGCGGTGAACAGTCACATTCACGTGTTTATTAGAATCCACGTGATTTGTTATCAATTCATTCATAATTAATTATCTCCTTTTTATGAATGTAAATTTCTTTGACCTCGGACAGTCGACGTGATATGCTTTATGTCACACACAAACGCATACCGCGTTTTTTTATTAACCAGACAGTTTTCAATTGCGGTGAAAGCTGTCTGTTTTTTACCACTGAAAATTCCGATTTTTTCAGCGTTCATTCTTTATCACCTCCTTGTATTGTAATCGTTGCGATTTATATTCGCTTTCGTAAGCGAAAAGATTAGAACGTTCTTCATTACAGACACGTTCTATAAAATCTGCAAATATTTCATTGATTAAAATGTCGTTGAGCTGTTTTTCTTTTTTACTCAATAACTCCGGGCAATATTTTTCAAAATTCTTAAATCTTATTCCGGCAGCTTCCTCACTTACATAAAAAGTCCTTTGAATAAAAGACGGAGTTATTTCAATTCCTCTATTTTCAAATTCCTTTATCACATGCATAGGCATAAGAAGCTGTGCCGCAAATCTGTTTGTTGCTATCTCTTGCATTTTGTACAAATACATATTTTTACATCCTGCATCGAAATCATGCCCCAATTCATAATGTCCCCACTCATGAGCAATAGAAAATCTGTTGTGTGTATCAGGTTTATTTTCATTATAGTAGATTGTGTATACTCCGTTTATTTCTTGGATTACGGCAGAGTCACTTTGAAATATCTCATAAGAAACATTATTGCACATAGCCCAAGAAAAAGTATGCAGATGAATATCTGTCAATTTTGACAACATTTTAGGAATCGATACATAATCGGTATCGATTTTCCCGAATTCTATCAATTTTTCGGTAGCTTTTATATCGCTTAAGTTAGGTTCAAAATTATAAATCGCCATGATCCTCCTCATCTATCCAAACATCAGAAAACAAAAGTTTCATAAGTTCATTTGCTTTCCTAAGTTGGGCAGTGTTTAATTTTTTTAAATTTCGCTGTAATGTATGCATTACAACGTCTTCACCATATTCTTGAACATTCCCAAGTAAATCATCTGTAGAAACTTGAAAATATTTTGAAATCCTTATAAGTGCATCTTGTCGCGGAACCGTTCCGTTATTTTCCCACATGTTCACACGGCTTTTTGTCACTCCGATTTCTATAGCCAGCTGTTCCATTGTAAGATTCTTCTCCTTTCGCAGTTGGCGAATCTTTGTCATAAAAAAATCATTCCCCATTTCTGCTAACCTCCTCTTCCACTCTCGTTATTTTTCGTTAAACTCCTTTTTCATAAGTACAATAACATTGTACTCATCTACAATATATGTACAGTAAAAGAAAAAGTCAATCTTTTTTATTGAAAAAGTGCAATAATTTTGCACTCGATTTGGTGAGATTTGGTGAGATTTGGTGAGATTTGGTGAGATTTGGTGAGATTTGGTGAGATTTGGTGAGATTTGGTGAGATTTGGTGAGATTTGGTGAGATTTGGTCAGATTTGGTTACGGTCCGTATCCTGTAAAGGTTACAGGCTGTAACCAATTCTGCACACTGTTTGTATTCTGTTAAGGTCACGGTCTGTGTTCTGGC
>JAXJQT010000177.1:0-3430 GCA_036311025.1 Spirochaetota bacterium | reverse complement strand
GGTTCTGAAAAAGGCAGACGATATGCAACAAAAAATTCTAAAGTTCTTATCCACCAGCCACTTATCAGCGGAATGTTTCAGGGAAGAGCTATGGAAATAGAAATTCAAGCAAAGGAAATAACTGAGACAAAAGAAAGAATCATAAATCTTTATGTTGAAGAAACCGGACAAGACCGTGAAAAAATCGCAAAAGACATCGAGCTTGACTATTGGATGACAGCCGAAGAAGCATTGGAATACGGTTTAATAGATAAAATCATAACTAAAATGGATGAAATTGCATTATAAAAACACAAAGCCGGAGTATACTTCTCCGGCTTTTTTATTTACACAAATTAAAGTAGTTACTTAAAAACAGCTACTCTATTTTATGCATGTTCATTTTCTAAAAGTATTTTCAAATCATTTCTGTTTCGTAACGGAAAGCCCGCCTCATCATTTAAAAACGCAATATTTCCGCAAAAATCTTCTTTTTTATCATCTGACGGCAAATAAATCCCGAGAGTTTTTCCGTAATCTATTGCTCTGTGTGCCGTAATGATTGTTCCGGAATGCACACTGGGAGCTTGTGAAAGCAACACAACAGACGACAGTGCAGCAATCAATCGATTTCTTTCCGGAAAATGCCATTTATGCGGTCGGCTCCCCGGCGGATATTCGGAAACCAGCAGATTCCCCTCGTCTATCATCTTAACAGCAAGTTCACGCGATTCTTTCGGATAAATCATATCAATCCCGCAACCTAAAATTCCGACAGTGGGTATTTTCAACTCGACGGCACTTTTATGAGCAATAGAATCTATCCCTTTTGCCAAGCCGGAAATTACTGCATAATCATACGCTTTGAGTGTTTGTACCATCGTACGAGTGACTTCTTTTCCGATATCCGACGGATTTCTGGTTCCTACAATAGCTGCCATTCTGTAAGAAAGCAAAGTTTTGTTTCCACGCAAAAAAATCATAAACGGACAATCATCTATGCGACTTAACTGTAACGGAAAATTCACATCATCAAATCGCAAAACCTCAATCCCGCAACCATTGATAAAATCATTTATCTTCTTTGCTTCCTCTACGAATTCCGGATGCAAAGTTCGTCTTTTCCCCAAAACTCGTTGTACTTTCAATAATGACTCTGCATACACTGCTTGAGACGAACCGAAATATTCAAACAACTTGCGACGGTCTTGAGGTGTCAGAAATTCCATCGACAATGCAATATCATAAACTGTATGCATATTTTCCACCTATAACCTATCGCTTTCTTTTTAATGTCTCGTTTATAAAACCTTCCAAGCTCGTTTTTTCTTCAGCAGTAAGTTCTTTTTCAAAATCATAAATCGACGAATACACTTCGTAAGCTTTTTCGTATTCTCCGAGCATAAACAAAGAACGTCCCAGTAAAAAATATCCGTTCTTATCAGAAGTCTTGAGTTGATAAAGATAATGTGTCAAAATTTTCACGGCTTCTTGATATTCTTTTGTACCGAATACCAACAGTTGTGCATAATCGTACAAAACACTCGGTCTGTCAGGACTTATATTCAGAGCGAATTGGTAATTTTCCTTTGCTTTAAGCAAATGTTCTTTGTTTCGATTTATTTTGTACAGATTTACATGAACCACGGCTATATAATAATAGGTTTCAAAATCGTTATTTACGATATCTCGAGATTGTTCCAAATGAAACAAAGCTTTTTCATAAGCACCTTTGAATATCAGCTGTTTACCGATTGTCTTGTTCAATCCGGCAGATGAAGAATAAGCGTTTACAAGTGTAGAAACAGCTTCTTTGTACAACTGTGCCGCTTCTTCTTTCTTATCTAAATTTTGCGAACGTGCCAAAGCTCGAATCGGTTTTAATCTGTCAGCCGAACAAGATGTAGCAAATATTACCGCCAAAGTAAACAGAACAAATTTTGTTATTTTTTTCATAATGTCTCCCCTTAAAAAAATAAGTGTCTATATATAAATATTTTCACCTATATATAAACACTTATTTTTTTATAATAACTACAAACTTGCAGATTTTTTTCTACTTTTTTTTAAAAAATGAAATTTACCGACCAACCAAACGCAAAATCTCGCCCCATCCATGCCGGAGTTATAAATAACGCTTCCAATCCTTTTACGCCGAACTCCATCTGACACGGTCCGAAATGCAAGCCCGCACCTAATCCGGTATAAAAACCGCTTGCCGATGAGAATCCTACAGACAACCTCAACGGCATTTCAAACCAATAGAATATCGGCATTACTTCGATTCCGGCAGCAAGCTCAAATGTAGGCAAACCGTCATACGCAACAGAATAAAAATCCCCTACGGTAAAACTCAACGGTAATGTCATGGTAATATCGCTGCGATGCAACGGATTGATTGAGAATCCCAAATGAAATGCCGTCAACGGCATGAAAAATTCAAATTCGTTTGTATTTTTTGCGTTATCAAAATCTTCTACAAGCTTTTTCAATGAGTCTATAATCTCGGTAGCTTTTGAAAGCTCAAGAGTTACTTTTGAATCTATGTCGGCTCGTTGACTTCCGGCATAAAACATAAATCCCAAATCTGTAACACTGAATCCTATCTTTAAATACTTGTTAATATCAACCAGCAATCCCAAATCCACACCAATTCCCATTCCGAAGTTGCCGCCGTTTTCAAGTATACTTTGTAAATCCAATCCGCCTATTTCCGGGATTTTTACATTTCTGAATACATGTTTCCCCAAAACCGAGCCGTAAACAAAGTTGCAATCTATATCCAGCGAATACGTATAAATCCCATTTTTATCAGGGTTACCGGTGTACAATGAAAGGTCTGAATAGAATGCATTATAGATAATCGGCAAATAAAAATGTCCGCTCATACCGGCATAAAGTCCGCGAATCGGCAAGAACTTTTCTACTTTAGGAACTTTTGCGGATATGGCAAACTTAAAATCCTGATACCACATCATACGAGCGTAAAACTTTTCGTTTATCGGTTGGAGAAGTGAGATTTTATCAAACACACTCAAAAATAAATCTTTTCCGATTGTGATATTGGATACAATCTTGTTATCAAGTGAAAAACCTATATAGCACGATTGTAATTTTGCATAGAACGAGAAAAAAGGAAACGCCATAGTACCGGTAAGAGCTATACCATCACGAGGCATCCAATCAAGCTGTCTTGAAAAAAAGTCATTAATATTCGGATTGTCAGATTTTAAGATTTCAAGAATCTCGATAAAATCATGAACGCTGAAAAAATTTGTCATCAAATCAAATGTCAGGTTTGAAAAAATATTCACACCAAATCTGTAAGGCGTAGTCGACATTCCGGCAGGATTATATGTCAATGCTTCCAAACCGGATGCAACCGCACTGTGTGAACCGCTCATTCCCAATGAAAAAGCCGATTGCCATGACGATGGAAGTAAATACCATG
>JAXJQT010000176.1:0-1349 GCA_036311025.1 Spirochaetota bacterium | reverse complement strand
GGACTGCGAGTATGTGCCGACGGTCCGGTTTTTGATTATGACGTATTAATAAAATCAAATGAATTCGGAAAATATCACCGAGATTCACACGGTGTAATTCATTCATTCTAGGAGTATCGATGAAAACTCTGATTACTAACATAAAAGCATTTATTAACGGTAATTTCATTGATACCAAAATATTGATTGATAATGACAAAATAATCGAAGTATCTCCGACAATTACCGCTGATTCGGAAACAAAAACTTTTGACGGACAAAACGCTTATGTTTCTTATGGTTTTATCGACCCACATGTTCATTTCAGAACTCCGGGAGCAGAAATTAAAGAAGACTGGAAAAGCGGAAGTAGTGCAGCATTAGCCGGTGGTTTTACTTACGTACTCGATATGCCGAATAATACGCCTGTTGCCGTAGATTTTGATGTATTACAAAAGAAACACGAAATCGCCGAAAAAGACAGTCTGGTAAACTTTGGTTTTTATTTAGGATTAACAGAAACTAATTGTGATAATCTGGACAAAATCCTCAAACAATGTAAAGAAGCAAATATCCCTATCTATGGAATAAAAGTGTTTTTAGGAGCATCTACCGGATCGTTGCTGGTAGAAAATATCGAAGCTGTAGAAAAGGCATTTGCAACAGGCTTACCGGTTTTATTTCATGCAGAAGAAAATTCATTATTGAAAAATGCTCCTTTTACTACATTGACACAACATGAAGCAAACCGTCCGGCTGAAGCAGAAACTGAAGCTATACGCAAAATAAGAAAAGCTGCTGCAAAATATAAAAACACAGCTAAAATTTATATTTGTCATTTATCATCTCAAAGTGGACTGAATGAAGCTGTAAAAATGCGAGAAGATGGTTTTAATATCTATTTAGAAGCAACTCCACATCATCTGGTTTTAGATTTGGAATCGATAGAATCGTCTTCATTTGCAAAAATAAATCCGCCTATACGCCACCAAAATGACGTTACAGCGTTGCAAAATGCACTAAAAGATAAATTGATTGATTGTATAGGAACAGACCACGCTCCGCATTTACTTGAAGAAAAACTCTCAGACAATCCGCCGTCCGGGTTTCCGGGATTAGAAACAGCCTTTTTTGCATTAAACAAGCTTGTTTCGAAAAATATTATTACATTAGAAATGTTAGTAGAAAAATTAACCGCTGCTTATAAAATATTTAATATTGATTCGCACGGAGAAATAAAAGTAGGGAATTACGCCAATCTTGTATTTTTACAGCATGCACCATGTATATTTAAAGCTGAAGCTGCAAAAACAAAAGCAAAGTTTTCCGCTTTTGATAACATTACATCTGATATTTCCATAGAACATGTT
>JAXJQT010000175.1:0-6593 GCA_036311025.1 Spirochaetota bacterium | reverse complement strand
GCACAAATAAAAGTAGCCGACTTAGGGAAAAATTCCGGCGATGTGACATTGCAAGTGACAGCTGTCGACGAAGAAGACAACGACAATCAGGGAACAATCTATTTTATAGTAGATAATGAAGCTCCGAATGAATTGGCGATTACATCTCCTTTATTAAAAAATAAAGAAGAAGTTGAAAAATTGGCAGACGATGTTGCTGACATAAATGAAAATGAGATTTCGTATTATCAAAACGGTGAAATATTGCTCAAAGGTACAGTGTCGGACAATTATAAAATTGACAAAACATGTTTGAGCCTGTGCAAGTTGCCTGATTTGCAGGAAGTTCTTTCGGCAGAGTTGACGGTTGCAAAGGAGACCGGCAAGTTGGCTGTATCAGTTGATGGTGAAAAAAAAGGTGCAATCGTAAATCATTCGGGAATACCGAGCAACTTTACATTAAAGCTTAATACTACAAAATTTGATAACGGCGACTATATTTTAAAAACTACGGCGTACGATGCCGCCGGCAACAGCAAAAGCTGGGGAGACGACGGGGCAGGCGAATATTACTTTAAAGTATTGCAAGAAGCCGACATCCCGAGAATCACATTCAATATCGAAGATAATGCAACCGTATTTCCTGGGACAGTACTCAAAGGTGCGGTAATAGACGACGACAGTGTAAAAGCCGGCGGTGTAAGATTTATTTGCGGAACTACTAAATATACTGATGAAGCTGCTTTGGCGGAATTGAAAAAAGCAGATTCTGCTGTCGCAAAAACATTAGACGGTATAAATCAATTTACTCGTAATGACTGGCAACTGGAAGCATTTCAGGCATTGGGGGAACATTATTTGTATATGATAGCAGAGGATATAAACGGCAAACAATGCAGTCTGTACAAATTGACAATAAATGTCACATCTACAGATTCACCTTTTATAAAAGCTATAAACTCATCTGCCGGTACCGGAGGAAAGATGGAAAACGGATACTGCAGCGGTAATGTGAAAATTATAGTTTCTGCTACCGGCGGACAGGCAGATTTAAAATATATGTATTACCGTCTGACATTATCAAGCAATACCGGAAGCGTATCTGATGACATAATACCGGTGTCCGGAACTTCTGACAGTTTCACATTCCCGGCAGACGGTGCTTTGGGTAAATGGTATAAGTTTGAATTTAGCAGTTCGAAACTTGACAATGATAACATAGTATTACAAGTCGATTCGAATAAGATAGCAAGCGGAAAAACAGATACTATCAACATAGAAGTAATGTGCGAGAACAGTATTGATACAAAATCTGTTGCCGTAAAAGACAAGATTGCCATAGATAACGAAAGTCCGACATTAAAGATTGTTACTCCGACCGGCAATGCATCTGTGAATAAAGAAATAGATATAAGCGGAAGCTGTAACGACCGAGGTGCCGGAGTAAAAGGTATTTACGTAAGTTATCAAACGACACCTACAGTACCGACAAAACTTACGGATATTACAAATAATTTGGCAAATGTTCCTACAAAAGAAAATTGGTGTGAATTGACATTAAACGGTGTTTCTTGGGAAGGTAAATTTGATACCGAGATTCTTTATAAAGATGCAAGTGAGCATAGTTATAATTTTACCGTGGCTACTGTAGATATGCTGGGTAATATTACTTTTACACAGCAACCTATAACTATAGACCAAGACGGCGACCGCCCTATAGTGCGATTTCAAAACTTATCAGTACCTACAGACGGCAATGCAATCTGGTGTAATTCATCATCGATTTACGGAATGATTACGGATGATGACGGTGAAAATAATATCGAAGTTTATGTATCTGAAGACAACGGAGCAAGCTGGAGTGATAAAAATTGTTACACCGGCGGTGCATGGAGATATGACTTTAAAGGTGACGGCGAGAAAAATCTTGCATTCAGAGTAGTAGATTCTACCGGCGTAACATTTGAATCAAAAGACGTGATTGATTTGACTACCGTAAAATTAGATAGTTCATCAAAAGACGGTATTACGAAATTTAAAGTAAAAGTCGATACAGAAGACCCGCAGATTGACAATTATTATTACTGTGTGCAAAAGCTTTCAGACGGACAGGAACCGAACGGAATAAACGGCAAGAATGTCGACTCCGGCGTATGGTCAAATTCTTTTTCCGGTAAAGTATTCGGCGGTACAGAAAACATAGTGTGGTTATTGTTCGGCGGTGAGGATGCCAACGGAATTGCAAGCGGAGAATTGACTTGTACTACGGAAAACTCCGGCGTATCAATCGATAACCCCCCGATTAAAATTACGTCTGATTCATCGAAAGTTTTTTATAAGTTCAAAGTTGATATTTCAAAGGTAAATTTGACTCTTTTGACATTTAAGTTTGAACTCAAAGACAATGCAAACAGAACTCAAACAAACAACTTTACTATAGACGTGGACAATACGCCGCCTGTTGTAAGAGTCAACAGTCATACAAACGACAGTAAGGTGTACGGAACAGAAAGCAACACCGTAAGAGGAAGTGCAGCCGATTCCAATGAAGTAATCAAAGTAGAATATGCACTTACGTTAGAAAATACAGCTCCTGATGTGTATGAAGAGCTTAATACAAGCAGTTTGTTGAACTGGGAAATGTTGTTTAAAGATAAAAATGTATTTAACAATAAGCTTCTGGGTTTAAGCGGAAGTTTAGGCGGTGAGCGTAACCTTTATTTATGGGTAAAAGCCACAGATGAGTTTGGTAATGTAAATACGCCGGAATCGGTAAAGCTGGTTATAATTACCGACGGCGATATTCCTTTGATAGAAATTGACAACCCGGAAAGAAAAGGTGCAGGCGAAGAACTGGAAATACTCGGAGGTATAATAACAGTTGCCGGAACTACAGATATACAGACCAGTACTGTAAAAGAAGTTTATGTACAAATAGACCCGTCTTATGAAAATGAATTTGATGCAAACTGGGAAACAGAACTTGGAAATGTTCCGAATGCTCATTATGAGATTGTAGAAATTCCGGGCGGAAACGGATTAAAAGGAATAAAAGTAGCATCTTCAAGTAAAAAGAACTGGCGATTGAACATAAATGAAAACAGTGAGCTTGAGGGGACTGTAGCCGTAAAAGCAATTGCCGTAAGTGGAACCGAGAGATGTGCAGTAAGTGAAGCAGTCGTATTTAAAGTAGACAGAAATGTACCGCTTTTTGAAGAACTTTATCTGGTACAGAAAAAAGACGGCAGTGAAGTAAAAAGACAAAAATACGCACCTGAAATGTGGATTTCCGGTGAAGGCTGGCAAATAGAAGGAGCTATAATAGATAATGAAGGTGTAGATCCTGACAGTATAAAATGCGATCAGCCATCATACGAGTTGTCTAAATCTGTGAAAAGTCAAGCCGGAAACGGATCTAACTATAATTTTGTGATTCCGTTGAATACGGCAGATTTCGGAAATGTAAAACTTATTGTAAGTGCAGTAGATGTGTCTGAACAGCATTATCCCGCATCACAGACATTTATGATTAATTACGACAACACATTACCTGAGTTCAGCGTAAAACAGCTTTCATTAAATAATGATGACAGAACTAAGATTGAAAATTCAAGCGGTACATATACTATAGCCGGCTCGTTCAGTGAAGATAGCAAAAACGGACACAATCAAAGCGGATTTGAACGAATCGCAATGTATTTTACTAGAACCGTAGGCGGTAAGACTTACGTGATAGACCCGATGTTACAAAAGGGTAATAACGGAACTCTTAATTACAATGATGTTTCGACTTTTGAGCAGGCCGACGGAATGTATTGGAAAAAAGCTAATGCGACAGTCAACGGTAACGAAATTACGCTTTCCGGTATACCGACAAATGTACGCAAAGGCGGATTGTGTAAAATCGGCGGAATAATCTACAGAATAGATGAAATCCATTCCGGAAGTATCATTGTAAACGGTACACCGTCTGCAGCAGGTGAAATTTACTTCGCAATGGCACAAGTGATAGACAACCTTATCATTGAAAACGGTAAGACTACATATTATGATGATTCTACTAATGAAGGAAAAATCGAGTTTGACGACGGCGACGAGATGGTAGAAGGCGTGCGTGAAGTAGGTACAAAGGCAGAATGGACTGTATCGATAAACAGTGAAAATATATTCGATGGTAATGTAGATGTACACTTTGTGGCGTTTGACAAAGCCGGCAACGCTACGCCTGTAAGTTGCTACGGTAAAGTGACAAATAACGCTCCTCGTATTGCCGGAGTGGCATTTGGTACGGACAAAAATTCAAACAAGGCGATTGATGATAAAGAATTGATTAAAAGTTATTACAACCTTTACGATACAAGTGCAGAAATAGAAGACGGGCGACTGGAGGGCGTGAGTGTCAACGGAATGGACGGAACCGTAAAAGTGACAAATCTCAAAATTCCGTTGGATGACGTGGTTGTTTCGCAAATGGTAATCAAAGATTCTGTGGGTATAAATGCTAAAGTTGTCGGCGGAAATATCGGCTTGCAATGGCAATGGAAAATCGATGGTTTTGACTGGTCAGACTTAATAGATTTTAAAGATTTTAATGTAGAGTCATCTTACGGCAACGATATACGTACAAACTTGCCTATGATGATAACTATGGCGGATTTCCTGAAAGCAAAGAAGGATGGCGTGGTGAAAGGTGTCGGCAACCTGACAAATACAACTTTGAGTATACGAATCTGGGATAAGACAGAAGGAACTACGGTCGGTGTAGACAGTCAATGTGCCGAAATAAACGTAGTAGTAAATACAATCTTGCAAGATAATCAAGCTCCGACAGTGACAATCACGCCGTTCTATTGGAACAGTGAAAGCGACAATTCACTCTATCAAAGCAGCCGTGCGAACGGTCATATAGAATTGCCGAAAGATTTGACAAAAGCGATAACAGATGAATTGGGAAATGACCCGAAAGTTTCCGGAAAAATCACAATCGAGGGAACAGCTACCGACAATGTACAGCTAAAAGAATTGCTTGCAACAATAAAAGGTTTCAATAGCGATAAAGAGTTTACTATGGCGACATACGCAAACGGCAGTTGGACATCGGCAGGCAGTATGGACACTGACGGCTGGACTTGTGAAGTAGTGCCGGACGAGACTGAAAAAGATGACCACAAAGTAAACTGGAAGCTTCATTGGGATACATCGGAAATCGACGGAACGGTAGCCAAAGATGTAACTGTAACCGTAAAAGCGAAAGACCGCGGTAAAGCGAGTGTAAGCGGAAATGAGGTAGTTTATAACGGTACGCCGAATACTTCAGAACCGGAAAACCGTCAAATGGATGTTGTGCCTTATATTACAGGAATATACAGAGCAAAAACTGTAAATACAAACCGTGCAAGAAGTGGTGCTGTACCAGTATTAAGAAATGAAGCTGGCAATTACATTGAAGGTTTTAACTTAGACGGTACGATAAAAGCTTCTATTACAACAGCAACAGACGGTAGCGGAAATCCTTATAATTTAAATCCAACATATTCTAATGGTGTTGCAACTTATACTGTTCCTAATACAGTAAAAGACGGATATTTGAATGTCACAGTAAAAGGTGTTAATTCTCTTAATAACATAAATGATGATTCAAAAGAATATAACAAAGAAGTAAATCCATATCTTGAAGAAACAACATATTGGACAGATAACCGTAGCGTAAGAGTTTGGAAAAATGAATCAACAGATTACTTCCCTGGTAGCGGAAGCCCTGTATATCCTGCTATGTCTATGGGAAGTGATGGAACTTTATATGCTTCATTCTCTAATTATTCTGATGCATCTGTTTATTATTCAAAAATGGGTGGCAGTGCTACTAAAGTGTTCTATACATTTGACCCATCAGAAGAAACAGATATTCATGTAAGCGGAACTGGTACTGTAAATGTTGCATATTCAGCAAATTATCATGGTGGTAATGAGTCAAATTGGAGTGCAAATTCTTCTGGTGCTGGTGGTGTGTATGTTTATGATGCAAATGCAACTTCAAAGAATGGTGGTAAACAAAATTATAGCTTTAATAAATTTGAATTATTCTATCACGATAAAATGTTGCAACAATTTAAGAATATAAGAGTAAAACGTTCTAATATTGCTGATGCTGGTCTTGTACATGTTGCATATTATGATAAGGTAACATCTTCTATTCACTATTCAAATTCACCTGGTAATGGTAATCAAAGAGCAGAAGATAACGAATACGCATGGGTAAATATTGACGGAGGATACGATAATCATGATACAAATTCTTATTTTAAGAATCTTACAAAATCAGGAAATTCTTATTGGGGTACAACATATACAGTAGAAAATCAGGATTCAGTACGATTAGCAGATAGTAATTTTGAAGGTACAAAACGAAGTAGCGGTACAGGTGAATCTGTAGGACTTGCTTTGACAGAATCTCGTTACCCTGTTGTAGTTTATTATGATACAGACAATATGATATTAAAAGTTGCTCGTGCTACACAAGAAAATCCAAAAGGAAATACTTCTTATTGGAAAGTTCAAGATGTTCTTGCGACTGGTGATATAAACTACAAATCAATGGTAGATTACATTTCTTG
>JAXJQT010000174.1:0-2953 GCA_036311025.1 Spirochaetota bacterium | reverse complement strand
TAACTATATAATATTTAAAAACTGAATCGGGACTCGGTTCTTTAATCGTTATAGTCTCCGATCCAAAACTACTGGTATCGTCTCTATCCAGCATAATTCCCGGTTCACTCATATTAGAATAATAAACATGATATCTTTCATTCCTCACATGAGCATCTAAATCTGACGGAAATTCCCCCCAGTCTAAAATTATTTTAACACGCTGATAATCGACTTCTTTCGGTATGGAAATATTATTCGTAGATGCGATTTTTCCCTCAGACATTGAAAAAGTGCCGGATGTAGGAACATAACTGCCGTCTTTCGTTACAACCATTTCATGTTCCCCGTCACCTACATCATTAGGCAATACCGCCATTCCTTCATTACTCGTTTTTACATTCCATTTCTTATCTATACTTACATTTGCATCACTGACAGGTTCGCCGGTATCGCTGTCTTTTATTATCAACACTCTGTTTTCATCAATTACAGCCGGAATCTCTTCTTTTTGATAACTCCAAATACCGTTTATGTTAAGCTCTTTAATTATAGGTAAATTTCTCAACATGCTCTTATGAAGATCTGCCATGTCTTTGTTTTCATACTCTTCAGAAAACAATACTCTATAAAATATCTCGTTGCCATTTCTATATTCAGAAATAATACACGGGATTTTATACCCCTCCAACTGTGCTACAAACTTTTTTGCATTATCTTCATCTTTAAAAGAACCTAAACAAACATAATTCTCTTGTGCAAACAAAAACACATTACACAACAATAATAATAACACCAATCCAAACTTCATTTCATTCTCCGTTCAACACAATCAATATTCTTAAAAAAGGAGGCATAATACTTTCGATTTAGAAAGTTTTTTTGCCTCCTTTTATCTCCATCGCGTATAGCTTACTATTCTACCGTACGTGCTACACGGAAACCGAAAAAACTGTAGCGTTCACGAGCACTGGCGTAGAATCTGTCATATGCGGTACAGTAGTCTGTTGAGAGGAACCAGCTACCTCCATGCAAAATGTAAAGACCGAACCCCCAACACCACTCTGATACATTACCGCTCATGTCGTACAATCCATAGCCGTTAGCTTTTTTTTGTGCCACTGGATGTGTCGTCTCTCCGCTATTATCTTCATACCAAGCTATTTCGGCTATATTGTCACTTCCTGCATACTTGTAGTTTTGTCCGCCTTTTGCAGTATATCCCCATTCATCTTCTGTCGGCAGCCTGAATCCATCAGCTGATGTGTTTTGAGCTACATTGCCGCTTACAGCCCCTCCCTTATGCGGTGTATAATTCCATTTCGTTACATCAGTGTTTCCGTCTACGGAATATACAGGTGTGTAACCATATTTTACGCTTAGTTTATTACAAAAATATATTGCATCATACCAACTTACATTTTCAACCGGCTTGTTTTCGCCTTTGAATTTACTTGGATTTTCTCCCATAACAGATTCATAGAATTTTTGAGTTATTTCCGTAGTTGACATTTTGTAATTTTTTCTCGGAATTTGCACCATTTCGATAGGTTCTTTTCTTTGGGTAGACTTTTTCTCTTTAGGTTTTATAGTACGCACTATACGAAAACCAATATCTTTGTAGCGATTACAAGCCTCGTAAAAGTCTATACCTATAGAACACCCGAATGTAGAACAGCTCCAACTACAACCATATGAACATCGGTAGTCTTCGCCATTCCAACACCATTCCCATACATTACCATTCATGTCGTATAGTCCGTAACCGTTAGCTTTTTTCTGTGCCACAGGATGTGTCGTTTCTCCGCTGTTATCACTGTACCAAGCGATTTCGTCTATATTGTCACTTCCGGCATATTCATAATTTTGTCCGCCTTTTGCAGCATATTTCCATTCATCCATAGTTGGCAGTCTGAAACCGTTAGCTGATGTATTTTGAGTTATTTCAGCGTCTATTTTATCTTCATTATGCGGAGTGTAGTTCCATTTTGTTACATCAGTTGTTCCGTTTACGGAATATACAGGTGTGTAACCGCATTTTTCACTTAGTTTATTACAAAAATATACAGCATCATACCAGCTTACACATTCTACCGGGTTATTTTCTCCTCTAAAATGACTTGGAGTATCCAACATGACAGATTCATAAAGCTTTTGAGTTATTTCCGTTTTAGACATATTGTAATTTTGTCCCGGAATCTGTACCATTTCGATAAAATCTTTTTCAATGCTTTTTTGTACTATCTCTATCGTACATGCTAAACGAAAACCGATGCCTTTCATACAATCATAAGCGTCATTATGAAACCTAAGAGACACATCACAATAATCTGTCGATTGAAACCAAGCACAGCCTCGAAGATAGCGATCTTCATCGCTCTGGGAATCCCAACACCACTCCAACACATTGCCACTCATGTCATACAGTCCGTAACCATTAGCTTTTTTCTGTGCTACAGGATGTGTAGTTTTATCACTATTATCCCAGTACCAAGCTACTTCGTCTATATTGTTACTTCCGGCATACTTGTAATTTTGTCCGCCTTTTGCGGCATATCCCCATTCTGCGTTTGTCGGAAGTCTGAAGCCGTTAGCAGATGTATTTTGAGTTATTTCTTCATATATTTCATCTACTTGATGTGGCGTATAGTTCCATTTTGTTACATCAGTTGTTCCGTTTACGGAATATACCGGTGTATAACCGTATTTTTCACTTAGTTTATTACAAAAATATATTGCATCATACCAGCTTACACTTTCTACAGGATTGTTTTCTCCTTTGAATTCACTCGGATTTTCGCCCATGATTGATTCATAGAATTTCTGAGTTATTTCTGTTTTATTGGACGATTACTCCGCAAATTGATTTTACTGGCGCAGTGAATTCTAATAAGATTCTCAAGGATTACTACAAAGTTCTGCAGTTTTTGACCAATATGAATCTCCCTCACGAGATGCTTAAAGTAATCACAAC
>JAXJQT010000173.1:0-4637 GCA_036311025.1 Spirochaetota bacterium | reverse complement strand
GATAGTCGCAGGACGGGACAGCATTTGCAATCAACTTTGCTTTTTGTGAGTCAGATGTTTGAACGCAAAATTTCATTGCAGGTTTTGTAAAATCCAAAAAGTCATCATAAATAGCGTTGTTTGAAAACTGTTCCGATTTGTTTTTGTCACGATTCCAATATAGTTTGTCCAATGTATCAACCGTGATTTCACAATCTTTTCCGCAAACTTCATATACTTTTTTTAGCATTGTGCGAGTTTCTTCTACAGAAAAGGCTGCTGTGTGAATCAGTTCGCCTTGATAATAAACACAGGCTCCGCCGTTGCAAATCACGACGTCGGGGTTTACTTGTTTGATGTAACGCCCGATACTTGTAATTCCGCGTGATGTACAAAATCCTACCAGGATTCCTTTGTGCTGACAGCGTTTTAATGTGTCTGTTGAATATTCAGAAATTGTTTTATCAGTGTGAAGCAAGGTTTCATCTAAGTCTGTAAGAATTAATTTTACTTTTGTCATTCTGTTTTCCTTATTTATAAAAAAAGTAGCTAGTTATAAAATGTCCGGAATAGATTTTTGAAAACATTTTTATTTACCGCACATGGTTTCATATAAGTCCGGAAATAAAGATGTAGACAAAATTTGCATGGCTGTTGCCAAGTCAATAATCGTATGTCCTATAATAATAGGCAACGGATTTCTTTTCTTATAATAAATCCGGCACAGAATCAACGTCAGCGGTAAAAATGACAAAAATCTATCTATCATGTATTTTGTATCAAACAATGTCGGAATAAAACAATGTTGTAATGCAAAGAAAAATGCCGGAATTATAATCGCCTGATATTTATTTTTTATTTGGTTGACTCCGCAGCCTAAGTATAATCCGTCTTCAGCAAATGCGGTTGAAATCGGTAATAATACACAATTAATTATTGCAATCCATAAAGGTATCGGTGCAATCATCATTGACGGTACATACGCAATCACACCGTAGCATACATATCCGGCAAAATACATACCGATTATTCCGAGTAACAAAATAATGCCTGACATCGTCAGTATTTGCTTTACAGTCGTTTTGCCCTTTTGGTAATTAATAAGTTTCCAATAGTTACTTCCTTGTTTTTTTGCAATAACGACCAAAATCAATATTGTGACCAGATTTACAATGCTTGCTATCACAGACCAACAATTGCTTATTTCATCAAGTTTTTTGTCGGTCACAAATGCCAATGTCACAAAGGTAAGTAAAAATATAATACAGCGAAACGGCAATAAAAACGGTAAATATTTATTTTTATCTTTCATTATTTATCCTTATAGAAAAATTATGTTGATTTATAAACTTATTGCTTTGAGTCTGATAAGGCTCTGGGCATTTGTCTCTGTCATAATCATTTATTTGCGGTTCATCTTCATAATGGATGTAATTGTTTCAATGCCAACGGGACACACCGTCTGACAAGACAGAGCTTTTGAACATCCTGCACCAAAATGGGTCTTATATTCTTTCACAAGTTCTGTCGGTTTGTTTGCAGATTGACTTGTAATCAGGTAGCTTTCATTGGCAAAAACCGCTCCGAAAAATGATCCACCGGGATGATAGTTTGGACATACTTCCAGACAGAGCCCGCATTTTAAACATTTTGCAACGGAATACTGATGGTCACGAAGCTGTTCTTTATTTGTCACAAGGTCGTCAAGATAGGCTTTTGCATGGTTTAGATTTTCATAGATTATTTCGCGGTCTATAATAAGGTCGGCAACTACCGGGAACTTGCTTAATGGCTCAAGCACCAGTTTCTTGCCCTTTACACTATCAGCAAATGTGTTACATGCAAGGGCCGGAACTCCGTTGATTACCATAGCACAGCCTCCGCAGATTGCCTGCATACAACTGCATTCCCATCGAATTCTTGTTGCGGGATTTCCCTCTATATCAAACAAATCATCTGTATAATTTATGGCGTCCAGCACTGCCGAAACAGTAACATGCAAAGGTCCGTCATACAAAAAACTCTGCCAATAGGGGGCGGTATTTGCAGATTTTTGGCGTTTGATTTTTACAATCATAATTCATCCTCCTTCTCATAGGATATGTAGTGTTCTCCGTTTCGGTAATCACAAACAGAACAAAGTGCAAAGTCATCGCTTTGCTGCGGATAATCCTCTCGGATATGGGAACCGCGTGTTTCTTTGCGTGAAAGGGCACTGGTAAGAATTGCACGGGCAAGCAACAGCATAGGTTTTAGGGAATATCCGATGTATGGAGACACATCTGTATCGTATATTAGTTTTTCGCTGATGGTGATGTAATAATCTACACTTTTTATACCTTCAAGAAGTTTTTCTTCTGTGCGGGTGATACCGAGACAGTCACTGAGCAATTTTGCGATTTCATGACGAACATGGACTGCCGAAAAGCGACTCTTGGATTGAAGTCTCTTTTGTAGTATTTGTTCTTGCTCGGAAATATATGCTTCAAAGTTGGGGCAATCTTTAGTTTCTGCCAAAGTGTTAATTGCATTTGCGGCAACATGACCGCTGTAAATTGCAGCCAACAAAGAATTTCCGCCCAGACGATTTGCTCCGTGATACATAGAGGCACATTCACCAACGGCGTACAAATGGTCAACGGATGTTTTATGATTTTTATCCACCGCCAGACCGCCCATAAAAAAATGAACAGAAGGGTACACAGGAATACTTTGTTTTGTTACATCAAGATTTGCATATTTTTTGCAAAGATCTGCTATTTCAAACAGGCGGGTATTAATCAGTTTTTTTCCAAGGAAGGAAATATCCAGATAAACTTGTGAAGGCACATCATAAATGCACTTGGAAACAATATCACGGGGCATTAGATTTCCTCGTTCACCGTATTTATCTTCCATAAAATATACTCTGCGATTACCGTCAAGATAATAAAGTCTTCCGCCTTCACCGCGGGCTGCTTCACTGATTAACATTCGCTTTTGCGGAGTTTCTACTGTGGTGGGATGATACTGTATAAATTCAAGGTTTTTTAGTTTTGCACCTTGTTCATAGAGTTTTGCGGCAACATATCCGTCGCATTGTGTGGAACCAGTGGTCTTTCCGAACAAAAGGTTTTGCCCGCCGCTTGCTGCGACTACAGCATCGGCATAGACGGTTTCCATTGTGCAAAGTTTTTCGTTATAGAGTAATACGCCGTAGCACTTGTTATCCTTGATTAATGCAGAGTGAAATCTTCTGCCAAGGAGTCTGGTTATCATATTGGTACATTCGTATTTTCGTACTTCACGAATTAAGGCTGTCATAATTTGTTTGCCGGTAGATGAACCTGCATAGGCTGTGCGGTTTTTGCTTTGACCGCCGAATGCACGGAGAGCAACTTTTCCGTCTTCATTTCTACTGAATACAACACCCAGTTTTTCCAACTGACGAATTATATCCGGGGCAGCGTTACAAAGCCCTAAAACTGCTTCTTTGCCTGCAATGTTTCCGCCGCTTTTTAATGTATCTTCTGCGTGTTGTTCGGGACTGTCGTCAATTCCAATGGCTGCGTTGATACCGCCTGCCGCCATTACAGACTGTGCTCTTTCTGATGTATATGGCGATACTACTTTAGCACAAACCCCTTGTTCAGCCAGAGCAATAGCACAACTGAGTGCCGAAAGTCCACTGCCGATAATTACAACTTGTTTCATCTTGCAACTCCTAAAAATAGACATCTGTCTTATGTGGGCTGTTTCTTGATAAAAATAAAATCCCCGGGGAAACAGATTATTGTGAATTTAAATTATGAACTTGATGTTGGTTTTACAAGTTTTGATACGCAGAAACTAAAGAGAAATGTTTGTATAAGAATTTCTAATAAACCGCCAAACTCTAAATTCCATGCTAAAGCAGATGATTTATAATAAATAAGTTCTTCAATTGAAAAAGGTGATGTTGCCGGAGTATTAAATATTCCTATTACAATTATAACAAACCAAATCTTAAGAAAAGAATAAGGTTTACCTAAAACACTGTTTTGAATTAATAACAATATTAATCCAAATAGCAAACCTCTAAAAATTTGAAATACAGGAGCTAATTGAACAATAATATTATTCATGTCTCTCATATGTTCAGTATTTACTAATGAACTTTGATATTTAAACAACATGGAAAAAATTATTCCACAGACAGTATATGTTATTACATGTATTAACATTACTTTAATAATGAACTTAAAATTTTTTTTAAACATAAATACTCCTATCACGCAATTTTAATAATTTTTTTTGGTTTATCTTGCAACTCCTAAAAAGAGACATCTGTAAAAGCCTATAACTGACGCAATCCATGTCACGGCACAAAGTATTTTTATTATGATATCTACGATTTTAACTGTTTTGGCATTTCCGATTCCCAAGGTAATCATTGCTTTGCTTACAGAAACTGCAATGTGCATTGAACACACTCCAAAGAATAATGGATGCATGATGGTATGAAGAATTTTTGGCTGAAAATGATTTGCCGCACCTGCAATATGTAATCCCAATAACAAAAGCATTCCGATTCCTGTGGCACGCTGCACGATGGTTGAAATGTTCAGTTGTGGGTATGCGTTGCACTTGCGTTTTTCTGCACCTTTGTGTCCTAAAATTGCAAGCAAAATGCTAAGTAT
>JAXJQT010000172.1:0-2282 GCA_036311025.1 Spirochaetota bacterium | reverse complement strand
TTTATGTATTCTCTGTAAATTGCAATAGTGTCACGAACGTCACTGCTTTTTTCGTAAATAGCATCAATTCTGGATAATATGTGGCGTGCAACTTCTGCCGACGGGCGTTCATTCCAATAGGCTGTATATAAATTTAAATCGTATATCAAATTGGCACTGTTGTAAGTTCCGTCTTCGGCAGTTATTGAGACATCGATTTTTTCCAGGACGCATTTTGTGAGTTGCACGTACAATACAAGTATATTAAACCATTTCGAAGGGTTTTTTATTTTTAATAGTTTATAGAGTTCTTCGGAATATTGATTTGCAAGTTTTGCATAGTTTTTCTGTTCAATAGCGAGTTCTCGTATTTTTACACGCATTCCTTTTACGTCTATAAGATATGGATTGCCCAGATTTTTCAAATCGATAGGATGGATTTGCGGTGTGTTGTTGTATTTTTCCAAGTCTCTGGCAACTTTATCGCTTACCATAATTCCGGAAGTGTGCGGTTTTTTTAGGTTGATAATACTTAAGATTCTGCTTGCTTCGGAAATGGTGGAACCGATAAGATTTCCTTCATAATTGATGAAAATTTTTCCTCCGGAAGTAATACTTGCGTTCATTTCAAACGGTTGGATTGCCGGATTTTTAAGTTTTAAGTTGTAATATTGACTGATGTCATCTTCTTTAAAAATAAGTTTTTGTCGGGCGAGCTCCATTATCGACATTGCAGCGGTCAGTACCCAGTAGGGATTTTGCGGTCCGATGATTATAATGGCATCACCTTCGACTTCATATGTCAGACAATGACATTTTTTGCATATAGATAAAATCTTTGCCGGTAAACTTTCTCCGAATTCCATAAGCGGAGTTTTGTTATATTTTACGCTGTTTGAAAACTTTGTGTATCCGTGAAAATCCATCATTGCTACGGTACCGGCAAAATCATCGTGGATTCTTTGTAGGTCTCCGTTTTTATCAGTCAGAAGTTTATGTAATTCCGGGAAATCTTCCTTATTAAGGTTGGCAAATTTTCCCCAGCAGCATTGTTTATAAATTGACAGCGATGTTTTAAAACTGTTTTGCAATGTTTTTATTGCCATTGTAGCATCTTTGCCGTGTACATCTTCATTATTACTGTGAAGTTCTTTAACAATTTCAGCTTTTACACCAAGGTAAGCTTCACGCAATTTCTCAAGGGTGAAAATCTGCTTTGTCAATAATTGATTGTTGATGTCGTCAAATCTGTTTTGTATTTTGGCAAAAAACTGTGCTGTCATCTTTTACTCCAAACGGTTACAGTTTAAAACTTTTACATAAAGGCTTTTTGTTTTCTTTAAATTCTATTACGCCGTAAAAACCGTCTTTCAATGCACCGGGATTGAATATAGTTGAATTGCCTATTTCTGCAATTCCGGATAATTCATGAAAATGGCCGCATAAAACAAGAGACGGTTGTTTTTCCTTTATAATGGAAGCAATTTTTCTACCACCTGCATTCGGAAGCCCGGTCAGTTTATCCAAAGCATTGCACGGCGGACAATGTGACATTAATATTCCGCCTTTCAATGACGGCAAATTAACTACAAAATCAGTTAAATCATCTTCTTTGAACATGAGAAAGTTATTAAGGAAAGAACTACTGTTTTCTATTATAGTTTTATTATCAATGATTGAATATTTTTCTTTAGGATTGTCTGATTCTACAATTCCGCAAAATTTAAGAATGAACGATTGCAGACCGTTTATATTTATAAAATCATCGATACGTTTTCTGTCTTCCAGAAAAAACTCTCTATATAGTTGAATATCTTCCAGTAAATCACGAGCACCTCCGATACCGGCAACAGGTAAATCAGTTCCCGAAAGAGTAGTGTGACTTTTTTCTATATAAGTAGTTTTTTCGCTCATTAAAAGTCTTAATTCTTCTGGTTTGTCATGATTTCCCGGAATAAGATAGGAATCTTGCGGTAACATGCAAACCAATTCTTTTGCCAATTCTAAATCCGGTACGGCAGAGTCGAGAAAGTCACCGGCACAAAAAACATAATCGAATGACTTAAAATCGATTTTCTTTAAATTTGATTTTTGTTGATGGATATCTGTAATAAATAGTAAATTGAATTCTCTCATGTCGGCATTATACCAATATTTTTTGATTGATAGACAATTTTACAAACAAACTTAATTTTTACATGAAATACAAAAGGAATATTTTGGATTTTCTTAAAACAAATATTTATCTTTTGACACATGTAAGATTTTATGATAGATGTTTGCACATTATATGTCTTTAATAG
>JAXJQT010000171.1:0-4152 GCA_036311025.1 Spirochaetota bacterium | reverse complement strand
TGACAAATTCTTTTAAAAGTGGTTTTGTTTCATTAATCGGCAGACCGTCATCCGGAAAATCTACATTGATGAATACGATTTGCGGATTCAAAGTTTCAATCGTTTCTCCGTTGCCGCAAACAACACGTTTTGCAGTACGCGGTGTAGTTACGGAACCGGATTATCAGATTATTTTTATTGATACTCCGGGATATCACAAAATGGAATCTTATCTGAACAGAGAATTGACTACAGTTGCAGAGCAGACATTAAGAGACGGTGATTTGGTGCTGTACCTTGTAGACTTGTCGCGAGATTTCGGGGAAGAGGAAGAGGCTGTTGTCGATTTGGTTCGTGCGTATACTCAAAAGGCGATTATTGTTTTTAACAAGATTGACAATATTTCAAAGAAACCTCAAGAATGCAATGTTTTCAATGAAGTACATTCTCGTTTGCCGGATATTCCATATGTATTTATTTCAGCAGAAAATGGCAGCGGAATAAAGGAAATGGAAGCGAAAATCGCCTCATTGTTGCCGGAAGGTCCGATGTATTATCCGGAAGAATATGTTACCGACCAGTCGATTCCGTTCAGAATAGAAGAAACTGTACGAGAAAAGGTTTTTGAGCGGACAAAGGAAGAGGTGCCGCACTCAGTTTATGTAAAAACTGAAAATCTTAATGTAACTGCAAATAAGATAAAAGCTTATGCTACGATATACGTAGACCGTGAAAGTCAAAAGGGAATAGTAGTCGGGAAAAACGGCAGTGTAATCAAAGAAATCGGAAGTGCTGCTCGTGAAAGTTTGGTTGAAATTTTTGAGCGTAATGTACAACTTTTTCTTACGGTAAAAGTTCATGCAAATTGGAAAAAAGACAAAAAATTTGTAGATAAAATGTTTCGAGATTGATTCCTTTATAAATAAGGAGAGTATGAGTGCCGTTTTTTAGCAGTTATATGCAAGAGTGGCACTCATTTTTTTTGCAAATAGATATCTATTTAAAAACATTCTTTATTCGAAAGAAAGAATTCACTGATACGTTCCTTGAGAGTATCGATGCCTTGCTTTGTGTATGTAGAAATCAAAATATCATCCGGTAAGATGTGCGTGCCGCTTTCAATCATATTATCCAGCAAGTCGGCTTTGTTGTAGACTTTTATAACCGGAATATGGTCTGCTCCTATTTCACGCAAGATTTGCTCTACCGAGTTGATGTGTTCTTGTGCAAATTCTGAAGAAATATCAATTACATGAAGTATTAAATCTGCTCCCAGTATTTCATCAAGCGTAGATTTAAAAGAGGCAACGAGTGAACAAGGTAATTTGTTTATAAAACCTACAGTGTCGTTGAGTAATACAGACAAATCATCATTGATGTAGACTTTGCGGACAGTAGAATCGATAGTAGAAAACATCATATTTTCTGCAAAAAGAGTTTTCTTGGAAAGAAGATTCATCAATGATGTTTTGCCGGCGTTTGTGTATCCTGCAAGACTGACATTCATAGAATTACTTCTTTTTTTTCTGCGAGTTTTCATTTGTGTATCTATTTTTGCCAGTCGCTTGGTGATTGCCGTGATTCGATTTTTTATCATTCGCTTATCCAGCTCAAGCTGTTTTTCTCCTTCACCGCCGCGAATCCCCACGACACCTTCGCTTCGTGAAAAGTGAGTCCACATATTACGAAGACGCGGCATTTGATATTCAAGTGCTGCCAGTTCGACTTGAAGTTTTGCTTCATTGGACTTTGCACGTTTTTTAAAAATATTCAAAATAATCGCAGTTCTGTCTAATATTGGTTTACCCACGAATTTTTCGATGTTTCGCTCTTGTATACCGGACAGCTCATTATCAAAAATGAGAATATCAATATTATTTTCTGTCATATACAGGCGAATCTCTTCCAGCTTGCCTTGTCCGATGTAATATGCCGAATCAATAAATTTTCGAGACTGAATAAATTTATTTTTAATCGTGACACCGAGTGTTTTGGCAAGCTGGATTATTTCTGATACCGAATAGTCAACTTCCTCATGCGTTGTTTCGCTTGTTTTTAAACTTACGACAACAGCTGTGAGATTTTGAAAATCGAAATTTAATTTATCAGATGAAGATTCACTAAACATCGTTAAATCCGTATTTCAGACCATAGCTCAATGGTACAGTAAGTATTTTGATTTCCTATTACGTTGTCAGGATTTGACAGCAAGAAAGTCGGCGTACTGATGGCAAGACATATATTCTGAAAAGTTTAGATTTAAGCCAAACTTAGAATTAAACAATACTCCTCCGTCCCAGCGTTCTTCAGACGGCAATCTGTAGTATTTTCCTGTGGTATTTTTCTCATCAGAATATATTTGTCCGATTTCAGCCATACGTACATTATGTGCAACTCCCAAACCGAAGTCATGAAAAAGTTGAACTGATTCCATTACAACATAACTTCCGGCAAAAGGAACTTTGTTCCAGTCAAACTGAAAACGTAAAACATCGTAGAAGAAGAATTCCTCTTCGTCACTGAATGTCAAAGTTGATTGGATTGTATTTTTAATTTTCAACTCAAATGTATTTCCGAACAAATAGTTTGAGCGAAATGATGATATAAATGCCAAATTGAAAATGTGTTGCTCATAAAATTGCGTATAAACTCGATGTTCTAAGTTTTCTACACGATAAAATCCACCGCCGAATATTTTGTTATCAGTGTCTTGGAACCAATATTGAATAGGCAATGAGAAGTTAAGACAGTTGTACAAAACATTTATTTCCGGGATAAGACTGTAAACAAGTGCAACATTGGTGTGAGCAAAGTGAGTGTTACAAGTGAAAGAGTTGCGAATGTTTACGTAATCGGTTTTGTTAATTTTGTATTGTACCGGTAAGTCAAATGAAAAACTAAAAGTCCCCCATGTATTATCTTCATCCTTTTTTGTATCAGTTTGAAATGCCAATCCAAAATTAACTCTCGGAGCAACAAAAACTTTGCTTGTTCTGATATCGGCTTCAGATTTTAAGAAAAATCCGTAATCCAGCGTATCATCTTTATTTTCTACTGCATCATAACCGTCTTTTGATGCAATTCCGCCTTCGAATAAGAAGTGAAAATTATCACTTATATCGCCTTCGTATCCCAAAGATATTCCGTGTGGTTCTTGCTGGTCAGATAGCATATCGTCTGACCATAGATTCATTGATTCTGCAATTACAGATTCCGGAGCATAATCTTCATAATCAAATGAAAAGAAAACTTCTTTGTTTTTAAAGAACTTATGATTTAAAAAATCGTGATTGAGTTTAAGTGTTTCTACAGATGAATCTATTCCGTAGTAAGTATTTACTTGTGTGACATCACTGTAATTGATAAAGAAGCCTACACCCAAAAGGTTTGAAAGGCGTGCTTGTTCTAATATAAATTCATAGTTTCCGAATTGCAAATGAGCTTTATTTTTGTCCTCATCGTTTCTAGGAAAGTAGATTTTGACATTTTCACCGTCTTGATTTACGGCGTCTACTTCGTAGTAGTCTCCGGAAGTAGGGCGATAGTCGTAAGGAATAGGTTTTATATTTCTCATTTTGAACTTGAAATTAATTTCTGCAAAGTCATCGGAGCTTCCGGCTTTTTTGTTGAAATATTTGTTGTTCAATGACAATTTTAAATCAAGATTGTTTTCAAAATCGAATCCGTGAATAGGATTTTCGACTTCTGTTTGACCGGCAAGAAAACCGAAAGGATTGTCCGGGAAATTAATTCCCCATGTTACTTTTAATGAACCGCTTATGTCAAAGTTTAAAAAACTGCTTTGTAATTTCAGTCTTTCAATATCACCGCTTAAGTTATCAACTTTTTTTTGCAGTTCATCAAGTTTCATTTCTGCAGTTACATCTTCTGTAGCTTTTTCCTTTGGTTGGATATTGACTGATTCATTGGTAAATTTGGTTTTATCTTCTTTTTGTTCTGTAATAAAAAAATCAGGTTCTTTTTCCTGTGCCGTTAAATTGCCCAATGCAATTGTAAAAAGCAAGGAAAATAAAAAAAACTTTTTCAACATTTAAAAAACTCCTATTAAATTATAAATAATTGCTTTTTCATGAAAAAATGTCACAGAATGGATTACGAGATTGCAACTGTTATGAAGCTTGCGCTGGAAATGAACAAAGAGAAGAATTGTAT
>JAXJQT010000170.1:0-7236 GCA_036311025.1 Spirochaetota bacterium | reverse complement strand
GGTAATACCGCATTCTGCAATCTAAGTTCTTATTGTCGGTCGTTTGCATCTCTAGATCAAAAACTCTGTCGCTGTCGGCAACATATACGTCTAACCGAATGGCTCGCTTGTCAATTTCGAGTTTCAATTCCTTTTCAAGCGATTTATATTTGAGTTTGCCGACCTTAATGTGCAGAAGCGTCTCAATAACTTCCCGGCAAATCTCTTCATTCTGCAAAACCTTGCAAAATGCGAAGTTGTTCGTAAAACTGATATTTTCGTATTTTTCAGAAAACTCCATTTTCTTTTCCTTAAAATAATAAATTGAGAAAAAAATTTTTCTCTACTTGCTTTAATGCAAGAAAGTTTTTTTATATTGCAAGTTTGAAAGATTTTTTACTAATTTTCTTCATTTTATCATGTGAAACGTCATTTAAACGACGTTTAAGACCGTGCAGTTCGGCATTGTTTTACCGGTAAAAATGGGGGGAAATGGACTAAAAAATGAGCGAAAAAACTTCTAATCAGAAATCTTTCCGCTCCTTTTTTTATTTCTCGCCTCTGTTTTCCGTAGCTAAATAGTCTGTTATTTCCGGGTGTGAGATAATATATTCGTTTATTTCGTCGGAATGTTCGGTTATGTAGGCAACGTAGTCGTCATACGAAAATTGCAATTTATTGAAGAATGCATTTTTTCGGCTTTCAAAAAGTTTTTCTTTTTCATAAGCATTGATATCATGGTCGAACATTTTATTTTCCAAGTCTTTTAATTCATTGTGATGCAATATTGTGATAGCCATAACGACTTGTGTATTCAAAGTTTTTGCTTGTTTTACTAATGTTTCCAGCTCTTTTATGTCTATTGTAACATTGTTTTGACTGTTTTGTGTACTTTCAGTATAAGAATCGGTCGGTAATGATGCATCGTTTTTCTTTTTTGTACATGCACAGATGATTAGCAGAAATACGAATGTGATTATAAATAGTTTGTGTGTGTGTTTCAAAATGTTCTCCTGTTAGTTTTTGTTTTTTATTACAAGAAAGTCTCCGGTATGTATGTTCATTCCGCTTTTGAGACTGTCTACGGTTGCACGTCCGAAAGTAGAAAACGGCGATACATTCGTGACTTCTAAAGTTCCGACACTTACCGAATTGCCGGCAAGATTTCTTACGACATTCAATTTGTCGCCGTTTGTTATTTGTTTGCAAAACGAGTCATTGTCAAATCTAAATGTTATTTTTCCTTCCAATATTTCGATTATTTTGCCGACAGGTTGACCTTTTTTTAAATCAATTTTTTCGGAATTAATATTTTTTTTGCTTTCTATGTCTTCGGTGATTTTAGTCAGCTTCTCATTATATCTGGAACGCAATTTTGATTTTTCTTCTTTTACACGCAGATTAAAATTTTTTTCAAAATCTTCATATTTGCTTTTCCATTCCGAAGCTTCTTTCGCAAGCTGAATATTTTGCTGCTTAATTTGCTCGATGTCATTTTGCAAATCATTTTGTTCATTCAACAATTTTTCTTGTTGTTTTTGCAGTAACTTATATTTCGATTCCAAGCTTTTCAGCAGTTTGTGTTCATTGTAGGAGTCAGTTTTTTCCAGTTTTTCGATATTTTTTTTTAATATCGAGATTTCATTATTTTTTGTTGCGATAATCTCGTCTTTTACAACAGATGAGTTTTTTTGCCTTTTTAATTCATTTTCATATTCGATTAATGATTTTTCTAATTTCTCGATTTGAAGTTTTTGTTCCGTAAATTCGTTTTGAACGGCACTGCGATTTTTTTCCAGTTCAGCTATTGTTTGTTGTAATTTGTTCAAATCACTTAATGAAGATTGCACGTGATTTATTTCTTGTTCTGTTATGGTTTGTTCGGAAAAATCAGAATTTTTTTTTGCCGTACAATTACACGCAAACAGAAGCAAGAATAAAACACTTATTCGAAAAAGCTTCATTTATTCTCTCCGGTAAAATTATTCATTAATAATCAGAATATCTCCGGTACGCAAACTCATTCCTGAGGCAAGATTTTCGATATCGGCTCGTCCGAAAGTAGAAAACGGTGATACATTCGTAACTTTCAATGTTCCGATATCAATTAGATTTCCGCCCAAATCTCTTGTCGCACTGATTTTGTCACCTTTTTTTATCAGAGAACTTAAATTCTGATTATTAAATTGAAATGTAATACTGTCATTGAGAATTTCAATTATTTTTGCAATTTGCTTCACATCTTTTAAGTCATTCGTTTTGCCGGAAGTAACATCATCTTCGATTCGATTAAGTTTTTCGTTGTATTCGGAACGCATTTTGAATTTTTCTTCTTCCAATTGATTATTAAAGCGTTCTTCCAATTCTTCCGGTAATTTTTCGTATTTATATTTCCAAGTTTCGGTTTCTTGAGCAAGAGCTGCATTTTGAGTTCTTGTTTCCTCAAGATCCTTTCGCAATGCTTCTTGTTCTTTAAGCAAAGCAGCTTGTTGCTGTTGCAACGAAATATATTTTTCTTCAAGTGCTTTTTGGTTGTAGTTTGCTTTACCCAAAGCTTTCTTGTAATAAAGTTCTTGAGCTTCGATTTCGACTTTCAAACCTTCGATATTCTTTTGTAATGAAGCTATTTCATCATTTTTCTCAGTAATGATTTTGTCTTTGTTTTCCAGTTCAAGTTTTTGAGCTGCCAATTCATTTTCATAAACAGCAAGAGAATTTTGCAATTCTTTGATTTGCATTTTTTGCTGATTTAAACCGTTTTGTATGCTGGCTCGACTTTTTTCTGTCATAGTCAGATTTTCTTCCAGCTCATCGATTGCCGTTTGCAATTTGTTCAATTCTTCTAAAGATTTTTTTGCGGAATTAATTTCCAAGTCTTTTAATGCTTGTTTCAATTGTGCTATTTGCAAGTCGCGACTTTTTAATCTGCTTTCAAGTTCAGTGATAAGTTTTTGTTTTTCACGACGTTCTCGCAGTCGTCCTTTTGCAATATTGACGATAGCTTTTTCACTGTCGGCTTTTTGCAATTCAAGTTGCGTTTCGTAAGCATTGATAAGAATTTCTTTTTCATTGTTCAAATCTTCAATCTGTTTATTAAATTTTATTCGTAATTGTTCTTCTTGTAATTTTAAAGCTTGCTGATACTCAGCTTCCATTTCTCGACGAATTTCGGGAAGTTGCGGATTGTCGTTGTACTTTTCAAATGATTTTACAAAGTTGTTTTCGGCTGTAATAAATTCAGCCAAAGAATCGTCCATATACGGAGCGAATGCATTTTCTAATGCGTTGAAATATTCTCTGCGTGCCGTAGGATAATCATTTTTATTCAAAGCTTCACGAAACAAATCGCAGTGTTTCATAAAATTTTTACGATGCTCATTTGAAAGTTCTTTTTCTGTAGCTTGAACTATTCCTAAAGTAGATTTTTGAATGATGTTGTCGTCGTTTGTTTGATTGATTGCCGATGCATACAAAGTTCGTGCTTGTGCGTAATGATTTTTTTGCAAAGCTTTGTCGGCTGCTTTTTGAAAATCTAACGCAGCGGCGTTATCAATTTTATTTTCTTTATCTTCCTTAATAACAACTTTTTGTATCGGTTGTACATTCTTTTGATTTTTAACAAGTTCTTCAAGCTTTTTAGCTGCAAACTCGGTGTAATCACTCATAGGTGCGACAATCAACATTTGCGATAAAACAGATGCAGCTTGTTTTTCGTTGCCGGCGTTTTGTAACAATTTCATCGCCTTGTCGTACAAAGGTTTGGCTTGCTGGTTATTTGCTTTTTCTTCTATTTTTAAAAGTTGATTGCTTGCATTTTCTATTTCTTCAAATTCACTCAAGACATTCAAATAATTCTTTTTTGCATTGTTAAAGTCGCCGGCAGAAAAATACTCTTGTGCCGTTGCGTAAGTTTTTCGCATTTGCATAAGTCTTCTTTCAAGAATATCCCATTGCTTATTTGAATTCTCTTCTTTTGCCGAAGAAATTTTTTGTGCCGTATTTTGCAACATACTTGAAACGAGCAAATCGGCTTTCATTCTTTGTGAAGCTGTGTAATTTTCATTTATAAATTGTTCTTCATTTTCATAGATAACAGGAATTTCTTTCAACAAAAGCATTGCTTCTGTTTTATCTCCGTTACGTAAACAGTCTATACTTTGTGAAAATACACTGCTGATTTTTTGGTCGATAGCTTTAAGTTGCTTTTCTTTGGAAATATTTTCTTTAAATCTGACATTGAATTCTTTTTGACGCTTTGAAAATGCACCGAACATTACCGAAGCTGTGGCGAATACGATAATCGCACTTATAATTAATGACATTTTTAGTTGTGTATTTTCCGATTTTTTCGTTTTCTTCTTTTTAACAGTGAAAGCTTTGTCATTTTTTGTGTTCAGTGAAGGAGTTTTTTTTCTGTTTGCAGTATTTTTACCTTCTTCTAATTGCAATGAACTGAAATTGTTTTTGCGAGTAGACACACGTTGTGCGGTTTTAGAATCATCGATGAATAAATTATTTTGAAAATCAAAATCCCGCACTGCCATAGTAAATAGTCCTTTTTTTATCTTTGTTTATTTCTCTGATAAACTCTATCGGCAAAAATTTTAGGTTGTTAATGTGTTTTTTTTATCAATGTTGGCAGAATTCAGTTTTAAATAAGCATAAAAATGAAAATGTTTAATATTTTGAAATTGATAAACTTTTTCTATCATGATATAAGTTTAAAAATTTTTTTTGGGAGAGAGTCACATGTCAAAAATAAAGTCTTTGATATTTGTAGCTTTACTTGCAGCTTTCTTGGTTCCGTGTGCAGCTCAGACAGCTGGCAAGAAAAAGAATCTGTTGAGTAATGTAAAAAGTAATAATGTAGTTAAAGTCGGAAAAAATATTATCACTCAGGCAGAGTTGGATAAAACTTACAATGAAATGAAAAGCATGGAAGCTGTTTACGGTAAAGAGTTATCTAAAAAAGAAATTTTGGAAATGATGATTGATGATTATTTACTGAAAGACCGTGTAAAAGAAGAAACTTTAATATTGGATGAAAATCAGTTTAATCAAGAATTAAACATGATGAAATATCAATATGCACAAATGAAAACTCAAGCTGACAGCAGTTATAAGTACAGTGATGAGGATTTTAAACGTTATGTAGAAACTGACGGAAAGATGACTTATACGGCGTTCGAAGATAAAATCAAGCAAAAGGTTTTGGGACAGCAATTTATTACAAAGATGGCAACTCCTAAATTACAAGCTCTTGACAGAAAAACGTTTGAATCATCAAAAGATTTTCCTGTAGAAATTCCGGGAGCTAACGGAGTATTATCAAAATACAATTCATTAAGAGAGATTTACGAAGAAAACGAACAATCTTTCTTGGTTCCTACTCAGATTGTTTTAAAACATATCTATTTCAGAACAATAGATGCAGAAGGTACTCAAATGAAAGATGCTGATAAAGCTGCCGTAAAAGAAAGAGCTAAAGATTGTTACGACAGATTAAAAAAAGGTGAAGGATTTGATAAATTGTGTCTTATCTATTCAGATGACGCCGCAACAAAAGATGAATACAAAGATCAAGCATCCGGTGAAACTCACAGAGGTTATATCGGACCGTTTCCTTTAAGCGGACAATACGCAAAAATCACAAGAGAAAAATACGGCGATACAATTTTTGAAGCTTTCAATCAGCTTAAAGCCGGACAGTATTCTGATATTTGTGAATCACAATACGGTTTTCATATTTTCTTTGCTATTGAAAAGAAAGAAAAAACGATTCTTTCATTCGAAGAATCTAAAAGTACAATCGTTCAGCAGTTAAAAAATTATGAAATGCAAAAAATCAACCAAGAGACTTATCTTGAATTGATGAAAGATTTACGTAAAAAAGCAGACATAAAATATTACATGAAAGAATATGAAAACAGTGAAAATTAATACAGTAAGTAAAAATTTTGAACACAAGCGAGAAGGGCGAATCCTGGCTTTTCAGGCTCTTTATTCTTATGAATTTGAACAAAAAGACTCAGGAGCTCTTCTTAATTTTGTTAATGAATCAGAGGTTTCTGTCGAAGCACGCTCTTATGCACAAAGTTTGGTATGCGGAATTCTTGATAATTTGTCGATAATTGATGAGTTGATTACCTCACGCTTAAAAGGGTGGGATTTTTCCAGAGTTTCAATGGTTGATAAAGCTGTCTTGAGATTGGCAATATATGAAATGATGTATGAAGGTCTTGAGGATTTGATTATTATCAATGAAGCTGTAGAAATTATTAAACAATTCGGCGGAGAGGAATCTTACAAATTTGTTAATGGGATATTAGATGCAATCAGCAAAAGAAAACAAAACAAACAGCCAGAGCAACAACCCAAAGTCAAAAAGAAAATTATTCGGCGGAAATCTTAAACTATCAGTCGGAACATCGCAAGTATTGAAATATGTTCTTTTAAGTATTTTGATACTTGCGATTTCTGTTGGTTTGTTGGTTTTATATTATTCGAAAGATATACTTTTATATTCTTTGAGAAATCATGAAGATTCGATAGAAAGCAGTAAGTTGTTCAAAGTTGCGGAAGATTCGTATCGTAACGGATATTTGGAAAATTCCGCAGTTTCCTATTACAACTATCTCAACACAAATCCGTCCAGAGTCAACAAAATCCTTACATATAAAAGATTGTTCGAAATAAATGTGCTTCGCGGTGATGTTGCTGCGGCTTTTGACATTTTGGAGCAACAAGAAAAATTGTCGCCTAATGATTTGTCGGTAAACATTAATCGATTAAAATTATTATTAAGAGAAGAAAATCTGGTAGATGCAAAGATTTTTATTGATGCAAACTACGGCAAAATGAAAAAATCGCCGGAATTCATCGATTTGGTTGCGACTTACTACATGATGCAAGAAAATTACGAGAGAGCGTTAAAGGAACTGGAACGAATCCCGGTAAGAAAACGAGATTATTCGTTTACCAAAAAGATTGTACATTGCTACGTAAAGCAAAATCAATTATCCAAAGCGTTGTCGTGCTTGCATAAAAAAGAGCCGTTGGTAAGAACTTTTGATGATAAAGCGAAAACAGAAGAATTCTTTTTATTGAAAAATATAGTGTTGTTGCTTAAAGGTGAAAGTAACGACCTTTGTGATGATTTACGAGTGGCATTGCTGGAACCTAAAATGCGAGTATTCGGAGCAAAATTGCAGATTTTGTCATGTATGCTTCAAGAGCGAAATGCAAAATTGGCAGAGC
>JAXJQT010000169.1:0-5503 GCA_036311025.1 Spirochaetota bacterium | reverse complement strand
GTATATTAAGATATTATTGGGAAGTAGAACTCTTTCATTAAAATATTTTGAAAGCTTAATATCTGGAGATTTTTTTTCAGTTTTTATTCTATTTACAAGCATTGAATCGTCTTTTGTGTCACCAACACAAATTAAATCAAAATTATTTCTTGTAGCATATTCAATTGTTTTTGAATCCATAATAGATTTGCAATATCTACAAGGACGCTTATTAAAGTTATTGAGGAATAATTTGTTTAGTTCTTTTTCAATATTAATTATAGTTAATTTGATTTTATATCTACTACATATTTTTTTGACCATATTTGTTGGTATTTCATAACTATACGAATGTGTAAAATGAATAGTTTCAAAATTTAATGATTCTTGTTTAAGAAATAAAAAGCATGCAACACTATCTTTTCCCCCTGAAAGTTGAAGAAGAATTTTTTTGTTTTTCATAAGATTCATAATAAAATGAAACTCCAATAAAAAAAGAATTTTCTATATATCGATTATAATATTTTTCATTTCTAATTGGAAGCTGAATGATTTCATTGGAAAAAAAGTAACTGAAATTCCACAAGGTAGTATCGGAGATATTAAATTGTATGCAAAATGGGAATTAATTAATTATTCCATTACTTACAATACAAATGGCGGAGAAAATGCAAGTATCAATCCTGTCAGTTATAATGCAGAAACAAAAATAACAAAATTAAGAAATCCGAGACGTGCCGGGTATATTTTCTTAGGTTGGTATAAAACTTCGGATTTTACGGATTATAAAATAAAAAGTATAGGTTGTGGTGATTCTGATTTGGTGTTGTATGCAAAATGGCACGTTATCAATTATGCATTGATAATGATTGTGCTTTGTATAGTTTTTATGGCAGTGTTTATTCTTATCATTTGGAATAAATTGTATGTTAAAAGAAAGATAGAAAAATTTGTTTCTAGCGTTCTAGAGCATAATTATAGTCTTGATTATTTGGATGGGGCTTTAAAAGATAAGGAGAATCCAGATGTAAAAAAAGTGATTGAACAATATAAGCCAGAAGAAATCGCCTTTTATAAAAAGTATAAAGTAAGTATTAAAAGATATCGTGACAAAATGAAAAAGGACAGTGAAGACAAAGAACAACAAAAGAAAAAGAGTGAAAATAACGAGGCTTATACAATAGAAGAGGTTGATGATAAAATTAAGGATCTACAGAAGCAAATTTTAGGGATAGTTGAAACTTTAGAGAAAACAAAAAGTCTTGAAAATATAGATTTTTTTGTAGGGAAAGTCAGTGATATGCTTGATTTTATTTTAACTAATAAAAATTTTGTAACCAAAGAAAGTAACACAAAAATTAACGATACCTTTGAATTGTTTGAAAAAAATGTTTATGAAAAAGCGAAGTCAATGGATGGATTTTCAGGAACGCTTCTTGAAACTAAAATGAAACAAGCAAGAGAGAAGTTTAAACAAATCCTCAAATAAAAACTACACGAAAGTACTTGTTCATTTTTGAATAAGTACTTTTTTTATCGCTTGTGGGCTGTGAGTATGACAACTTACGAAATTATGTGATAATCTTTTTCCTCTTCTTATGGATGGATAAGTTGAAGTGAGATAAGTGATTTTTTTTAAAGAATGTGTTAAAATGTAGCAAGATGTTAGGAGGTATAAAATGATTGCATTAAAAGCTTACTATGACGGTCATTCTTTTATTCCGTTTGAAAAAAGAAGCTTCAAGAACAAGCAAACAGCTATTATCATAATTGATGAAGAAACACTTCCAACGATAAAAAAATCTTGCAGAGGTCTTGCCGCAGAATATGCAAATCCAGCACTTATTGAACACGAAGAATCTGTTGCTGCAATGGCATTTTCTGGAGCGGATAAATGACAGTCATCGACACAAATGTAATTCTCCGTTACTTGCTAAACGATATTCAAGAACAAGCAGATAAAGCTTCAAAAATAATCGAGGAGGGAGCAAAGTCATATCCTGAAATTATTGCAGAAGTAGTGTATGTTCTTGTGAAGCTCTATTCAGTCCCAAGAGAAAAAATTAACGAGATAATTTCGCCTATTACTTACGAAATTGCATTTGAGAATGCAGAGATTATAAGAAGTGCTTTAGAAAATTTTTCACAAACTAAATTTGATTTCGTTGATTGCCTTTTGCTTGCCCGAAAACAAATATTAAATGAATCTATATTCACATTTGACAAAAAGCTTGTAAACTGCCTAAAAGAAAAATAATGTAACCGCTCTCTGTGATAACTTACTTCCGCTTGTTGAAACCGGAATGAATCAAGCAAGAGAGAAGTTTAAACAAATCCTCAAATAAAAACTACGCGAAATTACTTGTTCATTTTTGAATAAGTACTTTTTTTATGCTATGAGAGTAATTTATGGCGAGGCGGAAATATTGCGTTTCCGGACTTGCCTTTTTTTATTTCTATACCAAGATATATTTTGACTGAAAGTATAGAAACAATAGAATAACGGTAAAAATGAAATCTTATTGCATTTTCATACTTAAATAATGTAAGTAAATACATGAATGTACGGAGAAAATATAAAAAATGAATTTTAAAACACTTATTAAAAATGAATTTGTAGACGGGAAAAATTGGTTTGACTGGGCGTTTTTGGCGTGTGGGCTGTTGTTGCAATGTGCGGCGACAATCTTCGGATTTGTAAAAGGTTCACCGGAATCGCTTATTTTGATAATTTCCGGTTTTGCCGGTGTTTTTTCGGTAATTCTTTGCAGTCAGGGAAAAATCAGTTCTTACATTTTCGGTTATGTGCAGTTGCTTACTTGCGTGTTCGGTTTTTCGATTCCGAATCATCTTCATGCGGAAACATTGGAAAATACAATGTATTTTTTTACGATGTTTTACGGAATGTTCGTCTGGGCGAAAAATTATCGAAAGGATGCGAAAACAGAAAGTATCGAAATAAAATCAAAAAAGCTTGGAATAAAGGGGAATATAATCACTGCAGTAATTTTTGTAGTAATGACGATTGCTTGTTGGATTTTCTTAAAGAATGTTCCGATTTTCGGAGCTTTGGACAGTCAGCCGTTTATGGATTCACTTACATCGGTTCCGGCGTATATTGCACAATTTTTTATGGTACTCGGATACCGTGAGCAATACATTTATTGGTTTATTTTAGATTCGTTCAGTATTATTTTGGCAATCAGAGCCGGCTCATGGGTGATGACAGCTCAATTTATTTTTTGGACATTAAATTGTTTCTATGCCGGATACAAATGGTATAAATCATCGAACAATGAAAACTATCAACTTATAGATTAACAAAGGAGAAAATATGATAAAGCATGTAATCTTGTGGACATTAAAAGAAATGCCTGAAAATGAAAAAATGCAAGTGAAGAAAGGAATAAAAGACGGGCTTGAAAATTTAAAAGGTGTGATTCCCGGAATTGTAGATATAAAAGTAAATATTGACGGACGACAGGAAACTTCAAATGTCGACTTAATGCTTGATTCTACTTTTGAATCTTTTGACGCATTGAAATCTTACGCAACGCACCCGGCACATATAGCAGTTGCTGACGAAAAAGTTCGTCCGTACACAGCGTCTCGTGCATGTTTGGACTACGAAGTATAGTGCCTTTTACGACATTTTCGCATATAACCAGAAACCGACGGTGTAATATAAAGCCGGTTAGGCAGAAGTAATGATACTTGCAAAAGAAAAAATAAACTTTATGTTTCCTGTGTGTTACGATAATTGAAAATAAAAACTATACGAAAGTACTTGTTCATTTTTGAATAAGTACTTTTTTTATGCTATGGAGAATAAATAATTTTTAAGAGAAAAAAAGCATGATTGAAAAAGAAAATACGCAAATAAAACTTTTTGAAGATAAAAAAGTACGTACACTTTGGGATAGTGAAAAAGAAGAATGGTATTTTTCTGTTATAGATGTAATTGCTATACTTACTGACAGCGAAAATCCGCGTCGTTATTGGAGTGATTTAAAAAGAAAGCTCAATGCAGAAGGAAGTCAACTGTACGCTGATATCGTACAGTTGAAAATGACTGCATCTGACGGAAAAATGAGATTAACAGATTGTCTGACAACCGAACAACTTTTTCGCCTTATTCAATCGATTCCGTCTCCTAAGGCAGAACCTTTCAAGCTCTGGATTGCTCATGTGGCAAAAGAGCGATTGGACCAAATGGAAGACCCGGAACTTTCGATACAACAAGCATTACTTGATTATAAAAAACTTGGATATTCAGAAAATTGGATAAATCAACGTCTTAAATCAATAGAAATCAGAAAAGATTTAACAGATGAATGGAAAAATCACGGACTCAAAGAAGGTGTACAATTTGCAACACTTACGGATATTATTTATAAAACATGGGCGGGGAAAACTGTAAAAGAATACAAGGAATTTAAAGGTTTGAAAAAGGAAAATCTGCGAGATAATATGACAAATCAAGAGTTGGTTTTGAATATGTTGGCAGAACTTTCTACAACGGATATTTCAAAAGCTCGTAATCCGCAGACTTTTGATGACCATATTGATGTCGCTTGTCGCGGCGGAAATATCGCCAAAGAAGCTCGTGAGAAATTAGAACTTGAAACAGGTAAAAAAATTGTCTCACCATTGAATGCTAAAAGTTTTTTTGAAAAGCAGATTGAACAAGATGAAAATGAAGACATAAAAGACCAAGAAACAAAGCCTTTAAATTAGTTTGAATATAAGTACTTTTTTATACTATGGAGAAATTATTATGGTTAATGTTTATTTTTTACCGTTTGTCGGCAGTGAGTACGACAGCGGCGGAATTTTCGGGAAAAAGATTCTTATACTCGGTGAAAGTCATCATTGCGATCCCGGAGAGGCGACAAGGAACTTTACAAAGGATGTGATGGAAAAACATTTGTACGAAGAGTCATACAGTACTTTCACTAAGTTTGAACGTTCTCTTGTAGGACGCGAGACAAATCAAGATGAAAGAATAAAAATTTGGAATTCGCTGATTTTTTATAATTATCTGCAAGAGCCTATGTCAGATGTGAGACTCGCCGGAACTCGTGAACAATATTGTGCAGCAGAATCGGCATTATTTGCAGTACTTGAAAAATATGCTCCGGAATATATGATAGTCTGGGGAACCTCCAGATTGTGGTGTTATATCCCGAAAGCCAGATGGACTGGACTTCCGGCAATAAATGTTGACGGTAAAGATGTATTTCACGGAGAATATTTGTTGGATAATAAGCATTCTGTCAAAACAATCGGAGTGTATCATCCGTCATCAGGTTATTCGTGGGATTATTGGTACAAAGTTTTAACTACATGGTGGCGGTAAATGAAGTTTTAGATTGTGATATATTGCGGTTATGATGAGTATAGATAAAAAACTTTTCATAACGTGACATTATTCTTGTAGTCAGAAAAATCTTACAATAAAACAAGCTCGCTCCGATTCTACAAAATCTATTCTGTCTTTTCATTGATAACTTCCGTTAATGTC
>JAXJQT010000168.1:0-3217 GCA_036311025.1 Spirochaetota bacterium | reverse complement strand
CAGTTGTCCCACGCCGGCTATCCGATTTTGGGCGACGGGAAATACGGAAATACAGTGATAAATCGAAAATACAAAACTAAAATGCAACAGTTATTTGCGTTTCGGTTGGAATTTAATTTTCCGCAAAAAAGCAAATTAAGTTATTTATCAGGGACATCGGTAGAGATAGCGGCTATAGATGAGCAAACTTTGGCACAGTTTGCCGGCGGTGAAAATTGATTTATTTTACCAGTTATGGTACAAGGTGCGAATATGAGATTAAAAGTTTTGTTTGTTTTGCTTGCATTTAGTTTTGCTTCATTGCCGTCTTTTGCTGCCGGTCAAGTAAAAGTGATAAACGGTAGTAATATTTACAGCAGAATATTCATGTTTTTCTTCCCCGTAGGAAAAAAATATGAGTCGTACACTACAAAATACAGAAATAAATTTGCACTTGAATTATTTATCTCAAAAAATCAATTATTAAATCCGCCTAAACTTGAGGATACATTTTCGCAAAATCTTTTTGATTCCAATCTTGTATTTACTATACTCGACATTCCGCAGGCAAAAACCGGAGAGTTTGTTTTGCCGGTTTCTATACGGTGCAATGAGAAGATTACCCAAAAAAAAGTTAAGTTTACCATAGTAACAAAAGAAGATGTTATGGTTTTGTCCGGCAAGGTTACAAACTTGCAAATAGGAGAATTGACTGATAATTCATATTTTCAAAACAGAATGCGTTGGTATTATCCGCTTTATTTTGATTTGAGATTGCAATTACCCGGCGATATAGCAGATAAAAAGGCAAAAAAATAAAATTGTGATTATATTGATAAAAAAACGCACGCATGAAAACTCCAAGTGAACTTCCGATTATCGGACACTTTTATTTTTCAGACGTGCGTTTTTTTCTGTGCAGCGTGTTATACTCTTTAGATTGCGTGCTTTACGCCGGGGATTTTATTTAATCCGGCGTATAAGTTTTTTAATGTCTCGTGGTTTCGCACCATTACTTTTACCGAGTAGCTTGTATATTTTGCTTCACTGCTTCTGCGGTGGTTCCAGTCTCTGTGCGGAATACGCAGTTCCTCAAGTACAGCTCGTATGGCATCAATATTAACATTATCATCTTCTACGGTATCCATTATCACACGCATTTCGTATGAAACGGGAAACTTCAGTTTATTATCAACTTTTGACATATTATCTCCTTTAGATTTATAGAAAAGAATCATGCTTGTTTTGCTGTTGTAATATTTTTGAAATTACCAGTTATCAATTCTTTTTAAAAAAAGCAAGTTATTCAAAGTCTTTTCCGAAAATAATTCGAAAGGACGGATTATGAGAAAATACTTTTTAATTTTTCTTTTTTCGATATGTACATTTTTCTCTTATTCAAACAGTTGTACTGACAAAAGCAGACAACAGATTGTCAGAGAATTGTTTGACAGTGTAGAAGAATGGATGGGAACTCCGTATGTCTACGGTGGAAATTCAAAAAACGGAATAGATTGTTCGGCGTTTGTATCACGAGTGTACAGCAAAGTATTTAATGTAAAGCTGCCCAGAACAGTGGCGTATCAGAAAAATCTCGGCACGGTAGTAACGGGCAATTTACAGCCCGGAGACTTAATCTTTTTTGATTTCGGCAAAGGAATCAGTCATGTCGGGATTTTCGTATTCGGAGAAAAATTTATCCATGCAGCCTCCGGAGGTCCGAGTGTGGGTGTGGTAAAATGTTCACTGAAAGAACCGTATTATAAACGCCATTATGCATTCGCTCGCAGAATTGTTACGCTACCGGCATATAAAGCACCGGAAAAAACACCGCTGAAAGAAAATAAAATTCAGACAGATATTGTTCCGCAGATTTCAAATCTTAAAAAAAATCAAATTGCGACATCTAAAACATTGTTGAAAAAAGGCAATGCCAGTGTAAGTTTCGGTAAGGCAAATATAGAAGTTACGTCGGCAATAAAGAAAATGCTCGAAACTTTTTGGCAAAATGACGGAAGTAACGGAGTGAGAAATATTTCTATAAGTATTGAAAATAAAGAAACTACTTGTGTGACTTATACGGTAGAATTGGCGAATCTTTCTACCGGCAAAACTAAAGAGTTTCATTTGTTTGATGTGAATGCAGGCGAAGTGCAACAGCAAAAAATTCCGGTTCCGTTGGGTGACTACTATGTTTGTATAAAAAGAGGTTCGAGCCTTTTGCTCTCGGAAGAAATAAGAATATCACGGTAGAAAGTGTTTATAAAACTTTTTATAAATGTTAAATAGTGATACAAATAATTAAAAGGAAAAAATGATGGACTTTAATGAATTGGCATTGAAACTTCACGAGGAAAATCGTGGTAAAATATCGGTAGTAAGCAAGGTAAAAGTAGAAAATCGTGATGATTTAAGTACAGCTTATACGCCCGGTGTTGCAGAACCATGCAGAAAGATTCATGCAAATGAAAACGATGTTTATCGTTATACATCAAAAGGCAATTTGATTGCCGTAGTATCAGACGGAACGGCTGTTTTGGGATTGGGAGATATCGGTCCAAAAGCCGCAATGCCGGTAATGGAAGGGAAGGCAATCTTGTTTAAAACTTTTGCGGGGATTGATGCATTTCCGATTTGTCTTGATACAAAGAATGTTGATGAGATTGTCAATACGGTGAAATATTTAGCTCCTACATTCGGAGGAATAAATTTGGAAGACATCAGTGCTCCGCGTTGTTTTGAAATAGAATCTCGCTTGCGTAAGGAATTGGATATTCCGGTTTTTCATGATGACCAGCACGGAACGGCGATAGTTGTTGCGGCAGGACTTTTGAATGCTGTTAAACTTGTAGGAAAGAAAATAGAAGACGTAAATATTGTAATTAACGGAGCCGGTTCCGCCGGAATCAGTATAGCTAAGTTGTTGTTGCAATTCGGAGTCGGTGACATTGTGCTTGTGGATAAAGCCGGTGCATTGGCAAAAGGACAAGATTGGATGAATCCGGCACAGGCGGCAATGGCAGAATGTACAAATCGTAACAATCAAACAGGTTCACTTGTTGATATTATTAAAGGCAAAGATATTTTTATCGGAGTAAGCGGACCGAATGTTTTGACAGCTGAAATGGTATCTGCAATGGCAAAAGATTCGATTGTATTTGCAATGGCAAATCCTACTCCGGAGATTATGCCGGAAGAGGCGAAAAAAGGCGGAGCAAGAGTTGTCGCTACGGGACGT
>JAXJQT010000167.1:0-5143 GCA_036311025.1 Spirochaetota bacterium | reverse complement strand
CATCGCACGTGTTACCGTGATTTCGGTAATCGGCATACTGGGAATATTCTCGTTTTCACAAGCTTCTTCTTCACGTCTTTTGCGTGCTTCCAAAAAACGCATACATCCACGCAAGCTGGCGTCTTTTAACAGAAAGATATAATTGAAACTCAATTTATTAAAATCTTTTATTCTAATCTTACAATCGCTGAACTGCATTAATGGATCTATCAATCTTTGAAATACTTCAGTGTGCAATGAACTCAATTCATTGATTGAAAAAATATAATCAGTAGAATACTGCCCTATTTTTAAAAGAGATTTTTTGAAAATATTCGCTACAAGATCAGAACCATAAAAAAGATCTTCGAGTTTTAACATTTATAACTCCTCTTTCTATAAATGAAGTTAGAATATTACAAGAATATCGATTCAAGTAATTATAAAATTGAATATGAAAACCATATCTAAGTTTTTCTTTTTATTTTTGTAAAAAATGCTTTACTTGCCAGTAATATAAAAAACTTGTACAGTACCGAAAAATCTTTTCCGATTATTTTTTTAATAACAGACTACGATTTTATATAAATAATTTAAGCAAATCTTCCAGGAAGTCAGTATGAAAAAGTGTTTAATCATATCTTTTATATTTTCTATTACATTATTAAATGCAAAAATCAATTTTTATGACAACGACATTAATAAAATTAAAAATGACTTATCATCAAAAACGACAATGCAAAAACTGCTGCTAATCGATAATTACATCGACCGCAATCCGACGCTGGCCGCTTTGTATCTGTACAAAGCACAACTTGAGTTTTCGATGAAAGACTTTATCGGTGTAGAAAAAACTCTTTTACCGCAAATGAAAAGCAATACATTTTCACAGGAAGATTGGAAAGAAGCAGCTTATTTACTGGGGATGAGTTTTTATCACACAAAAAAACTGGAAGAAGCACAAGATATATTTGAAAGTATAACCGAAAAATATCCCGACGATTCTACGGCGACATTTTTTCTTTCTCTGATTTCATTACCTACAAAATCTACATTTGCACAAAGTATCACAAACGCAATAGATGTAGAATATATAAATACTCTCAATCGTGACTACAACAGTGAAAATCATGAGGAAATAGGAAATTATCTATATCTTTTGTACAAAAAAAGCGTTTCAATCACAAAAGACACTCTTTTCGATTACGTCCAAGAAGGTGCAATCAAAGTAAATTCTGTTGACGAAGACAATATCTTAGAGAACTTCCCTATCGCTTACGATTCAAAATATTTTAAAGTAGCTTCTACGGAAGCGTTGATTATCAATCCGGACGAAAGCGTTTCAAAAATAGAAAGCAAAGATATCGAGATTCAAAACTCAATCGAAACCGACAATAACACCGCCGGCAAAAAGAATATCATGATAAAATTTCCTAATATCCAAAAAGATTCTATTTTGTGCTACAAGATTGCATTCAAAGGAATTGACAGAAAAGAAGATTCAGCTGCTGTCAGTGATATTTTTTATGTTGCTTCGGGCATTCAGACTTACAAAAAAAATTACACGGTCAGCTTCCCGTCAGAACTGGGCTTTTATTTGATTCCCGACGGTGTAAATGATTTTTTACCGGAAGAAACAACCGACAACGGAATAACTACTTTTTCATACACATGTACAAACCCACAAATTTTACAGCTTTCTCCGCTTGAAAATATTTGTATTTTCGATATTTCTCCTAAGATTATTCTGACATCTTATGATGAATGGGACGACTTCGGAAAATGGTTTGCACCGAAATTCGGTACGTTTACAAAAAGTTCGTTATCTGCAAACGAAGCAATATTGGCAAACTTACCGGAAAACAAACTTGAACAGTTAAAAACTATCTTTAGATACGTACAAAAAAATATTTCAACTAAGGACGAGGGAGCTGTTTTACCGGTGCAAACTCCGGAAGTTACATTAAAAAATGCTGCCGGAAGTATTGCCGATAAAAACGCACTTTTAACTTGTGCTTTAGAAAAAATCGGAATCAAGTCATTTCCTATGCTTATTTCAAGTATAAATAACGGACAAATTGCCGCAGATATTCCGGCAGCGTGTGCATTCAATCACTTGATTACTTATGTCCCTTCGCAAAACGGGATTTCACAGTCATTGTACTTAGACCCTTGCACCAGATTTACAGCATACGATAACTTACCTTTTCATCTTCAATCTACAAATGCATTGATAGTAAAAGATGACGGAAAAACCGAAGTTGTATCTACACCGGTAATAGAAGCGTCACTAAACTCTATGAGTGAAAATTACAAAGTCGTGGTAAATAATATCGGAAGTGCAAAAGTCAATCTGACACAAGAAATTACCGGTAGTTTTGCGGAATATTTCAGAACAAACCTTGCGGAAAAAGGTACGCAAGCTGAAAATTTGAAAAATGAATATTTTTATCAGATTCAAAAAGACATTTTCCCGAATCTCAAGCCTGAAGAAATGACATTAAAAGAAGATAATTCGTATTCAGGAAATTTTTATCTGACAGTCGATACAACTGCGGATAACGTGACGGAACTGCTACTCGACGGAAAGCAAATATTAAACTTTCAACTCGGCGACTTGGGCGAATGGTTTTCTATGCCGCCGGAAACATTGTACGATTACAGAAAAGATTTTGCTTTCTCATTTAAAAAAAGAATGGAATGCCAATTCCCCGACGGATATGAAATCGCAGAACATAATCTGCAAAATCTTTTCAAGGAAAATAAATATTTCATGTTCAAATTCAACGCCGAAAAGATTGCCGACAATCACTTTATTCTTGATTCGGAATTGCAACTGCGTAACATTATCATTCCTGCAAACGAAATATCATACTTAAACCAATACATCGGGCTGTTGTTGCAATCTTTTCAGTTTAAAATTGTAATGGAAAATCCTAATATAAATTACGAAACTTTCTTTGACCCGTTGCTTGAAAAATACAAACAACCGGATGTTTATAAAAATTACTTAAGTCGTCTTTTTGCATTAAAAAAACTTGATAAGGCAAAGCAAATTGCACTTGAGGCAAAGAAGCATTTTTCTGAAGATAATTATTTTCCGCTTGTACTTGCCATGGTCGAATATGAATTGGAAAACTTCGACAGTTGTCGCGATGAACTGCTCTACCTTTTGGAAAAAACGCCTGACGACGCTATTGTTTATGAATATTTATCTCAGCTTTATCGTCAAATCGGCGATGACGAAAACCATTTGGATATATTGCTTAAAGCTCACGCAAAGTTTCCGAAAGAAATCAGTTTTGTAAACAGTCTCGTTGAGCATTACAGAAAAAATAATCAATTAGAAACAGCAATCTCTCTATTGAAAGAGACATTAAAAAATGATGAAAACAACAGCAATATTCACGCTGATTTAGGTTATCTTTATTCAATCGCAAAAGATTTTGATAACGCACAGTCTTATCTGCAACAAGCTATCAAGCTAAACGATGACAACAGCTATGCTCTCAACAATCTTGCTTGGTTGTATTGCGAAAATCATGTGCAACTTGATAAAGCCGTAACATTTGCCCAAAAAGCTTGTGAGCTCGAGCCTAACAACGACAACTTTCTCGATACATTGGCAGAGGCTTACTATCAAACAAAACAATATGAAAAAGCTATGGAAATCATAAAAAAAGCTATTAATATTAATCCTAATTACAACTATCTGCACGAGCAGTTAAAAAAGATTGAAAACTCAATCAAACAAGAAAATGAAGACAATACTGAAGAAAAAATAGACACACGAGGTTCAAGTGACGGAGAATAAAAAAAAATTTTACCTTGCTACATTGATAGTTGCGATTTCGAATCTTCTTTCACGTATACTGGGACTCTTGCGTTCGACAATACTTGCCGCAATTTACGGAGCAACGGAAAATAACGGTATCGCAGATTGTTACAACGCCAGTTTTGTCTTGCCGGATATTATTTATAATCTGACAGTTTTCGGGATTGTCTCGATTGTTTTAGTTCCGTTTTTTTCCGGGATTCTTGCCGATCAAGACGTATCCGTCAACAAAAACGAAGAGCTTGATAAAAACTGTTGTGCAATGATTAATTTCTTTTTTGCCGCAATCGCATCCCTTTGCCTACTCGCTTGGTTTTTCGCACCGACAATAGTAAAAAACTTTTTGGTAAAAGGTTTTGCGTCTGATATTTACAAGATTGAGACTACAATCAGACTGACACGCATAATGTTGCTCCAACCGCTGTTTGTCACTTTGGCGGGAATCCTGGGAGCATACATGAATGCAAGAGAGCGTTATACAAGTTACTCTATCGCAATGCTTTTTTACAATATCGGAATAATCACGGGAATCTTACTGTTACACAAGAGATTCGGAATCGATGCAGCTGCATGGGGAACTGTAATCGGAAGTTTCCTTTGGTTTGCCATCCAGCTTGCCGGTGCCGTAAGTGCCGGTTTTCGTTATACATATTCATTTCCGAAATTTGATAAAGAATTCTTTAGTTTGATATTTCTTGCTGTTCCGCGAGTGATAGCTTTAGGCGGAGAACAATTCGTAAAGTTTTTTATCACCGGATACGCTTCTTTTTTATGTGCGGGAGCGTTGACAATATACAGTTACGCCGAGAATTTCAGCATGGTACCATACGGTATGATTGCCGTAAGCTTGTCAACCACAGCTTTTCCTATATTCAGCAAAAACTTTGCTCTTGCCGAATACGACAAAATGTTGGAATCATTATTTGACAAATTAAAGATTCTTTTGTTTCTCGCATTGCCTATATGTTCATTGATGATAATCTTACGATTGGAAATGATAGATTTGTTGCTCGGATATAAAAGTTTTACGCAGCAAGACACACTTTTGACTTGTAATACCTTTTTATCTTACATGATTGGGATTCCGTTTTTCAGCATTACAATCGTCGTTGCAAAATACTTTTATGCACAGAAAAAAACTTTCATGCCGATGTTTGTGTCTCTTTTAATGTGTGCAGTAACAATCGTTTCATCTTACCTACTCATTAAAGTTTTACCGGAAAATATGAAAATATCGGGACTTTCTTGGGGACGAACAGCCGGCTACTTTATCCAAATGATTTTGCTGTTAGTCATGATATTTGCAACAAGAAACATACGATATACTTG
>JAXJQT010000166.1:0-1744 GCA_036311025.1 Spirochaetota bacterium | reverse complement strand
GCATTATAGTCAGAAATATTCAATTCAAAGCCTTGAGGAGCAAAATAATGATGAACTACATCATCTTCACTATTAATCTTTATGCCGAAAATATTTTCGAAATTCGCTTCTGTATTTTTCTCTGAATCTATTTTTCCACACCATTGAGGATTCGCAAGTGACGAATAGAAAATGTAACTGAAAGAATCAAAAAGAACTTTTCTGTCATCAACGCTCATATTTTTTTCAATATCGCTCACATTATAATCGAGCAATTTCCCGTCAAACATTTTGTATTTCTTTAAAACATGTTCCATTCGATTCAGTTGTTTCTTGTAAGGAACATCAATCATATTCAACGGCGAGACTGTCGCAAGCAAAATAAATCCGCTAAGAATTACCAGATTCCAATTTGCAATTTTACCTTTCTTTATCACGGTGCATAAAATCGCCGTTACAGAAAAAATAATATACAGCAAGCTTGCATACCGCAATTCTGTAAAACCGTAAGCATCCACACGAATTTTAAATGAAACGCATTGAATTACTATTAACGGAAAAAGTATAATTCCGCCTATTTTATAAAACCATTTTATAAACAAGTTTTCCTTGTATTCCCGAAGCGTGTAGTAAAATACAAAATAAAAACACGTTGCAAACGACACAAACCAATTTATCTGTCCGCGAGGAAGTTCTTGAACAATCACTGATTTAAATAAATAAGCATAAAGTAACGTCAGTAAAATAATATAAAGCGGAAACATTATGTATAAAAACAGAATTTTGAAAGCTTTTCCCGCAGTTCTCTCATTTCTCATTTCAAAAAGATAATAGGTAAAAATATTCGGAAAAACAAAAGTACCGCAAAAAGACAGCAATATTTCATACACTAAATCTTCTCTGCTGAAATCTTTCAAAAATAATGAGATAAAAGCTGCCGCCAGCAGAAAAAAACCTAAGAACAAAATCAAACAAATTAAACTGCAGAAGCTTGTATTTTTAATCAAATTAGAAATAAAAACCGAAGAATCAGATTTGTAAACAAAAAGAAACACACTGACAACAGCAACGGTAAAAATAATTCCCCATCGAACCATTTCACTATAGCTTGAATCATTTTTGTAATGAAAAAGCACAAAACCTAATGCCGACATTAATATTCCCGCAAAACCTCGAATAAAGTATTTCTTTTTGACCGAAAGATTCTGCGTAAATAAAATTACCGGCAGTAAACAAAGCATTGCGAACATCAAGCCGCAAGCAGAATGCAAAAAAACTCTATTTTTCGTACAGATAAAAATGCAAGATAAAACAAAAGTAATTATCGACATTATAAAAATAGCTTTTTGCTGCATTACAGACTTTGCCAGCGTAATAACTTTTTCTTTTATTTCTCGTCGGTTGGCAGTCAATGTACTGTCATTCATAACAATTCCTCCATATTAAACTCAAAGTTTTTCTATCTATGTTAAAATATTTTTTTCACTTCATTAAATCAATTTGTTTTAACAAAACATTAAACATTGACTTTCAAGGCGTTTTTTGGTAGTTATGCCGTTAAACTTTAAAAAAAATTAACGGAGAAAAAAAATGGAAATCGGCGGTAACGGTTTTGAAGCTAAAGATATTTTCAACCAGGTTATAGGTTATACTTACAATGATATTATTCTTATGCCGGGGTATCTTGATTTCGCAGCAGGCGATGTTGATTTACGAACAAGACTTACAAGAAATCTTTCGTTAAACTTACCTTTTGTATCATCTC
>JAXJQT010000165.1:0-2501 GCA_036311025.1 Spirochaetota bacterium | reverse complement strand
GGATTCGCATTCTATTAACGGAACTATCATTTATTACTATGTAGAGCGAGATTATTTGACGGCGGCATCTATAATTTTGCATGAAGCAGTGCATGTGATTCAAGATTTTTATTTCAGCCTTGATAATACTGCGTTGGCAGAGGGTGTTGCTTCATTTTTAAGTTTAAAATTTTACTATTATTATTTAGGTGCGAACTTTGGTGATGATGAGATTTTCAATCTTTTAAAACTTTTCGCATTGGAAGGTATTATGAAATATGACGGAACGCCGCATGAATTGTTGAAGTTGTCATTGCCGGATTTTAACAGAACTGATGTCTTGAAAGCAAACAGAGATGCGGGTTATCGTTATGAAATAATGGAGTCTTTTGTTGCGTATTTGACAAAAGAATACGGAATTGACAAAGTGACCGAATGGCAACGAGGTACGACTACATTGAATTTTGAAGATAACTTCAAGAAAGTAATGGGCGTTTCATTCGGAAAATGTCAGGAAGACTGGTTGGACAAAATAGGTTTTCAGTGATTGCAAGACGAACATTTTCCCCAGAAAAACAGTTGCGAGCGTGATACTAAAAAATCTTTCGGCAATTGCGGGAGATTTATTTTTATAAAAAAATCGTGAACTTTTCCGCAATCTTCACATTTAAAATGTGCGTGCTCACTGGTGTCGACATCGTAGCGTAGCTCTCCGTTTTCCAGAGGTAATTCTTGAATTAATTTTTTTTCGACAAATAACGAGAGCGTATTGTAAATTGTTGTTTTTGAAAGAGTAGGCAGTTGCGGGTGCAAATTGACGTAGACTGTATCGGCGGTAGGATGAATTTTGTTGTCCATCAAATATTGATAAATAAGGATTCTGTGAATTGACGGTCTTATATCATGCTTTTGTAAAATATCCGAAATCTCCATGTATATCCTTTTCTTTCAAAAAATAATTTTAGTTTTATAGCATAGTTTTTTTATAAAAAAGGGTAAGACCAAAAGCTTCCGAAGGAGGGAAATGGAAACTTTTGGTCAGGCAATAAGAACATTTAGACTGCTCTTTTTGCCTTGGCGTGATATTTATTTGAAATATCTGTTAAGAAGTCCTTGGAATCCGCATCCGTGACGAGCTTCGTCTTTTGCCATTTCGTGAACAGTGTCGTGAATAGCATCGTAGTTTAATTCTTTTGCACGTTTTGCAATCATCATTTTACCTTCGCAAGCACCGGCTTCTGCTGCTGCACGCAATTCAAGGTTTTTCTTAGTGCTGTTTGTCACTACTTCGCCAAGCAATTCAGCAAAACGAGCTGCATGATCTGCTTCTTCGAATGCATATCTTTTGAATGCTTCTGCGATTTCCGGATAACCTTCGCGGTCAGCTTGGCGGCTCATCGCAAGGTACATTCCGACTTCGCAACATTCTCCGTTAAAATTATCTCTTAATCCTTGAAGAATTTCTGGGTCTACACCTTGAGCTACACCGATTTTGTGTTCATCAGCATAACCTTTACCTTCTTCTTTCATTTTGAATTTGTCTTTTGCTGCTTTACACTGCGGACACTGATCCGGTGCTTCATCTCCTGTGTGAACATAACCACATACTGTACATACCCATTGTTTTGACATAGTAAACTCCTTTCGTTTTTGTAATCATTACAGAAAGTAAACTAATACATAAAAAGAAAGATGTCAAATGGTTTTCTGATTTTTTTGCAATTTTTTTGTTGTAATGGTTTTGCGGTTGATTTGCTGATGTATAAAATCAGACAATCGGGTCTGCACAGAAGGCTTTTCGTTTGCAACTTTTGCAATGTTTACCCATCCAAACCTCGTCAAATTCCGTCATTGCGTCATTTACGAACTTTTTATCGCTGCTCAAAATGCCGGCTTCAAAATTGTGCGTGTTTTTGCCTTTCATTCCCAGACCTGCACCGGTAAGATTAGCCGAACCGACATAGGCAGTTTTCAAATCAAAAATAATTATTTTGAAATGAACACGCGGACAAAGCTGTCTTTCTATACCGTCGATAAGTAGTGGGTATTTGTCAAAATCTTTTCGAAATGCGGCTCCGGGCTCTTTTGCATGAATCAGTCGGATTTGCACGCCTTTCTTTACCAAGTCAGAAAGCACTTCGAGCAAAGGTTTTGTTTTTTTGCCGTCTTTTACATAGAGATCTTTTATATCGGCAGTTCCAATCCAAAGAATTTTTTTTACGGATTTAATACGTTCTACCACAGCTTCGTAGTGGGCATCATTGGAAATAAATTGAAATAAAGAGGCTGAAGGATTTTCTTTCGCTTCGGATGTTCTTTGTTCGGAAGTTTTTGGTTTATTTTTGTTAAGCATGGATTGATTATAACACACTGGTTTCTAAAGGTAAAACATAGAAGTTGGGAGGGTTACTGTGTGGAAATTAAGATTAAAATAAATATTTTTTTATTCTGTTTTTGTATAAGGGTCTGTCGTCTATGCTGTTTATGCTTGCAAATATATGCATGTGGTGACAGACACTTAT
>JAXJQT010000164.1:0-4079 GCA_036311025.1 Spirochaetota bacterium | reverse complement strand
TGTTACCGGAATGTCACATTTTCGAGCAAGTTCTCTTGCCATTTCGTGTGACTCACTGATAATAATTCCGCCGCCGACAATAATCAAAGGACGTTGGCTTTCTTCTATTAACTTTGCGACACGCTTAAATTGATTTACATTACCTTCAGTGTGCGGTTTGTATCCTCGCAAAACTATATCCATATCATAGTTGAAACGATATTTTGACATACTTACATCTTTAGGAACATCTATGAGTACAGGACCGGGACGACCTGTTTTTGCAATGTAAAAAGATTTTTTTATAGTTTCAGACAGTTCACTTACATGGTGAACCAAATAATTATGTTTAGTTATAGAATTAGAAATTCCCGTAATATCTGCTTCTTGAAATGCATCAATTCCAATCATCGAAGTAGGGACTTGACCACATATACAAATTACCGGAGCTGAATCAAAATTTGCCGTAGCCAAACCGGTTACTGCGTTTGTAGCTCCCGGACCTGATGTAACAAGACAAACTCCCGGTTTTCCGGTAGCTCTGGCATATCCGTCGGCAGCATGCACGGCGGCTTGTTCGTGGCGTGTCAAAATTACTTTAATGTCTTTTGCTGCGTATAAAGCATCAAAAATCGGAATAGCCTGACCGCCGGGATAACCGAAAATTACGTTTACACCTTCTCTGCGTAACGATTCTACTATGATTTGAGCACCTAACATCATTTCATCTTCCATGATTGCCTCCTAATAAGTTCTTAAAAAAATACCTTAAAAAATAAAAGCCATCCTTTTTACCGGATGGCTTATTTTGTGAACCGTCCGTGTAATTGCAGGATGATTGCACAAATTAAAAAAACCTTTTATTTCAAATCTATCAAAAGACTTTTTCTATGGCTGAACATCCTTTTTTTTAAACATCTGCGACGACGACTAAAAATGATAATACAGCCTGATTCATAATAATTCCTAAAGTTTTGAATTTTGCATTTTTTATACGCATAAAACCATAATATGTCAATGCTTTTTTTCTGTATCAGAAAAACTATCAAATCTTTGAAAACAGAAAGTAAAATGAATGGTTTTTAATTTTTTAATCGTTAATGTAAACCAAATCTTGTTTAGTAACAATAAAGAAAGAGGCTTTTGTTTTATGGGAAGAACTATCTATTTTTATGCTGCGACATCGGCGTTATTTTGCTGTTTTGCATTTTGTTTTTATCTTTTGGCTTTTTGTTTTGAAAAAAATCAAATGTTTGGGCTGGATATTACAAATGATAAAGATTTGCCGGCTTTTAAAGAACTACGCAAAAATATAATAAAGCGTCTTTTGGTAATTACCGGCTTTTATTTGTTGCCGACATTATTTTTTATTTGCTGTTTCGGTGAACAGAATAAAGCATATCCGCTGATTCCTTTATTTTTGATGATTTCTTCGTATGCTTTGTTTTTCTTAAATTCAAAAAGCAAAGTAATACTTATGCAAAATAAAATGTTTGTACCGGAAAAGGAAAAAGATTTTATCTCGTTTGTGTTTTCAGTGATTTTTGCATTGCCTTTTTTTCTGATTGCGTTTGATATATTCAAAATGATTGTTCGTTTTGATTCTTTGCCGGCATTACTTGCTTCCCATTGGAAAATAAACGGTTCAATAGATATGTATTCTGCAAAATCAGTCGGCAGACTCGTTTTTATGACAAGTTTGGAAGTACTGATATTATCATTGTTTGTACTTTCTAAAAATGCATTTTATTTAAAGAATAAAAAAGTAAAAAACGGCAACGGAATCAGACAGATTCAGATTTTTCTTTTGAATATTCAGATGTGGGGCTTTACGATTTTATTTACGGAAATGAATGACAGTGTTCTAAATAGTAGAAATCTTGATTCTCTTCTTTTTTGGCTTTTTATTGGTATAGAAATTACTATTTTGTTTGTGACAGTAGTTTTCAATCTATTGTTAATTAAAAAAGGATAAAAATTTTATCTAAACACGGAGAGATTATGAATAACTTTCCAAAAGTAACTGTCGAAATCGGAGATTTTTTTGCAACAGATTCGCCTGCATTGATTACGACAAGCTTAGGTGCTTGTGTTTCTGTGACAATGTTTGATCCCGTAATGAAAATCGGCGGAATGAACCATATCGTTTTGCCGGGAACATTTATTGAAAATGATTATATTCAAATGTTTGAAGAAGAAGACAGCCGATACGGAATATTTTCGATGGAGAAACTTCTTTATAAAATGGAAAGTTTGGGAGCAACCAGAAAGAATATTCAAGTAAAAATATTTGGGGCTTCATTATTGGACAACGGCGATAGGCAAAAAAAATCGTCTAACGAAACAACGTGCAATATAAACGTACAAAAACAAAATGTTGAGTTCGTAAAAGCTTTTTTGTCAATGGCAAGGCTAAAGATACAAGAAGAGCTTATATTTCAAAAAGAAGCATTACGTATTACATTAAATACTCTAAACGGTGAAGTAGAGGTAAAACGAATAAAAAATGAGTTCAGAAAATCCATTCAAAATCCTAAAAATCTCGCCAAACTCCGACGTTGAAGAAATAAAACAGGCGTTTCGCTCTTTGATTATGACATCTCATCCTGATGTCAATCCTGATTTGCACAGTAATGCACAGACAAAGATATTAATCGAAGCATATCACAAGGCTCTTTCCGAAGCTAAAAAGAAATCTCAACCTAAAAAAAATAATTTTGACATGTCACTTTTTGAATTGCAGTATGAGCTTTTTTTTAAAAAAGAGTTTCGCTCTCCTAAGACAAAACAGGATTTTTTTTATCATTTGATTCAAATACTTCAAAGTGTACGCATGTTTTTTTATAACAAATCAGATTTTGCATTTCTGCATAGTTACCTGACATTATTAATCAAAAGACTCAATACTAACGAAACGCCCACATGGAACGGATATTTACGTGCGATATTTGAAAGTTTTGACTGCCTTTTAAACTTTAGAAACAGAGCATTATCGGCAAATCAGACGGAAGAATATAAACAAGAAAAACTTCGCATGGAAGTGATACGATATTTTCAGGATGTAGCTGCAAATTCCCAAAATTATCTGGATTTCAGACGCAGTTTGATGATGTCGCGAGATTATCTTATTACCGGATGCGTACAGGCAATAAATGAGTCGTCTTTACTCGATTATCAGCAAGAGTTCTTTACCGTAATGTCAATAATTGCACTGCTTGGTGAAGAAGAGCTTTTGTCTGAATGGGAATTGTAAAAATTACCAATCCGTAAATAATTATCTGTAATATATTCAATTAGGTTTTGATTCTATCCAAAAGGAATGATTTATGAAAAAAAGAATTTTCTTTTTACTGTTTATAATATCTGCGGTGTTTAGCTATGCACAGCAGGCGAAACTTGATTTTCCGACATCTTTTGATTTAGGGAAAATCTCCGGTAAAGACAGCGTAACCGTCGAGATTTCGATTAGCAATCCTTCGGATGAAAGAGTAAGTTTTACGACGGTATCATCGTGCAACTGTATTGAAATAAATAATTTTACTTCGTCAATTCCGCCGAAATCTTCGGTTTTTGTGCCGATTACTTTTCATCCGGCAGGCTACAGCGGTAATCAAAGTTTTATTATTACCTTGATTTATAACGACAACCGGGAAAAGATTTTGTTAAATTGCAACGTAGATTCCGGTGATGCAAACGAAACAGCAACAGATATTGAAGATAATGTTTTTATTAATTACACATCAGATGAAAGTTTATTAAATCAATCAAATACATTTTGCTTTTTTTCATATAAGAACTGCGGAAGTTGCAAAAAGATTATTAAGACATTTTTGAAAATATATCCGAATACACCTATTTACTTTTTTGAATTGGAAAATCCCGATAATGCAAAGTTGCTTTTTGAAAAACTCTATGACGAAACTTTCAGTCAGCTTCCTGTTCTTTACAAGACGGACGAAGACGCAAGCCGAAAGGTTTATTCCGGAGAAAATGAGATTACGGATTTTTTTAACGGAGAAACAAAGTCTGCCAATAAAAATAAGATTCGTATGAATGCAGTGGCAATCTTTATTTCCGGATTGCTTGACGGTGTAAATCCG
>JAXJQT010000163.1:0-1997 GCA_036311025.1 Spirochaetota bacterium | reverse complement strand
TAGTTGTCTTTCATTTCGGAATATAATTCTCCCGGCGAAGTATTATCAATGTCAGCCGCTGCTTGATAATACCGAGAGCGTTTTGGCAACTCAAGTCGATGTCCGTTTTGTAACTCTACATTGATGATTTTCTTCTCGTCTCGTAAGTAAACATCCATAGCAATAGTTTTGGCTTCCGGGTCGATTTCAATTTCATACTGGCTGGTTAAGAATTCGATTTTACCGACTTTGATTCCTAGAATCGTTTCTACAACTTCTTTGCAAATCTCCTTATTTTTCATGACTTGTGAAAACATGAAGTCATCCGTGAATGTCAGATTTATATTTGCACTCATCTATCAATGTTTTTCAAACATTACGGTATTTCCTATCGGAAATACTTCATTCGTGCATTTGTTCTTGCAAGACAAGAACAATACTTCCCAACGTTTAAAATTGTACATTTTCTTCTACCTCTTAATATAAAATTAGGAAGCAATATTTTTTATAGCTACTTCCATATACTATAAAGAGTTTTTCATTCAAAAATGCTTACAAAATCGGAAAAAAAATTGATTTTTTTTCATTTTTCCTTGTGAAACGCCATTTAAACGGCATTTCAGACCTTACTGTTCGACGTTGTTTTACCGGTAAAAATGGGGAAATTGGATGCAAAAAACTACGTAACCTGAATTATTTCCGGAGATGAGCATTGATTCTATCTGTTAAAATATGCTCACTCCAAAATGGAATGAGCATAAAAAACATAAAACTACATAACAGTTATAGCCTTATCAAAAACAAGAGTTCTTATTGTTTTATTAACAAAACTTCCTCTACCGGCAGCAGTTCTAATAATAAGTGTATATTTTTGTCCGGGAATCAAATCTTCTTTTAAAATGACCTCTAAAAAGGCAGACGTATTTCTAAAGAAGTTCTCATCTTTTACCCTTATCCAAGTAGATTCGTCTTTGTCATAAAAACCATTTTCATCATTTTTTGCAAAAAACAATCCGACTTGGCTCTGATCTCCGGCAATTTTGACACGTCGCCCTTTTATTCTTATAGGCATATTTACCGTCACGGTAAAATCCGTTTTATGAGTAGAAAGGTCTTCGATGGTCGATATCACCGGCAAAGATTCTTCTTTTTGTGTATTTACAATTTCTGCTTTACTTACAGCACTCAAAGCTTCTTTTGACGGTGAAAAACCTAATGTCAATGAGGGGATTTCCGTTGTATCCGGATTAAGACTTTTGAGACTGCCCTGAATATTAGGATACAATGTTCCGAGCTCAAAAAGATTTACAGCAATCCCCTGGCTCAACAAATCTAAAATACTTTCTTTAAAAAGCAAAACCGAAGCAACGAGAGTAGCCTCATCAAATAATTTGGACTTAGTCAAAATCGTTGCAATTACATTGTTCATTCCGGCAGTTGTTCGTTGAACTTTTGCATAACTGGAATCGTCTTGTGTCAAATAATTTTTATGAATTGTTACATTCACTGTTCCGCCTAACGGAGAAATTTTTGAGGTATTCATAATTTTTACCCTCTAAATGTAAAAAAGTATATTTTTGAAAACAAAACGGCTTTTACATGGTATATTTGAGTTCAATTGTTTATATATGTATACGCATGTATATAGTTTTCGCTCCTTTTTGTTTATTGGCGTAAGCAAAAAGGTTTTTTTATTTGTCGAAGCACCGCTGTCAACAAATAAAAAGTTCTTTATTGTCCGCCTGTGCCGTAATTTCTCAAGCAGACATCTACTTATTCTATTCAATAAGCGTAACACCTCATCTATATTAAGATTCATATCAAAAAAGTTTTTCCTTTTTCGATATATATATTATTGCTTCAAGTTAAAAAAAAATCAATAAAATATTTTTGTGAAAGTAACATTTTTTGTCTAGTTATTCTTAAAAACAAAGAAAATGCGTTTTATTATTCTAAAATCATATAATAAAAAACGAAATCGGAGGGATATTGTTATTCACACTTGGTAAGATTATACT